>JAXFXA010000093.1:0-3012 GCA_034091885.1 Corynebacterium sp. | reverse complement strand
GCTGAGAAGTCCGCTGCTTCTGAGAAGAAGTCCTCTGACCCACGCGCTAACTGGTCCACCAAGGCTGTGGATCCAGAAAAGCAGGAGCTCATTGGCACCACCCAAAAGGTCTCCCGCATCCGCGAGATCACGGCAAAGAAGATGGTTGAGGCTCTGCAGACTTCCGCACAGCTCACCCACGTTCAAGAAGTAGACCTCACCGCGGTTGCTGAGCTGCGTAAGAAGTCTAAGGCTGCGTTCATCGATAAGTACAACGCAAACCTCTCCTTCCTGCCTTTCATCGTGAAGGCTACTGTTGAGGCTTTGATTTCCCACCCGAATGTCAACGCTTCTTACAACGTTGAGGCTAAGGAAATCACCTACCACGCTGACGTCAACGTTGCTATCGCTGTTGATACCCCACGTGGTCTGCTCACCCCTGTCATTCACAAGGCACAGGATCTTTCCTTGCCAGAGATTGCTCAGGCAATCGCTGACTTGGCAGACCGAGCACGCAACAACAAGCTCAAGCCAAACGACCTCACCGGTGCAACCTTCACCGTCACCAACATTGGTACCGCTGGCGCCTTGCTGGACACCCCAATTCTGGTTCCACCACAGTCCGGTATCTTGGGCACCGCTGCTATCACCAAGCGCCCAACCGTGATTACGGAAAATGGTCTGGATGCAATCGCTATCCGCCAGATGTGCTACCTCCCATTCTCCTACGATCACCAGATCATCGATGGTGCAGACGCAGGTCGCTTCATCACCACGATCAAGGATCGCCTAGAGACCGGCAACTTCGGTTCTGATTTGGCTCTCTAAGCAACAGGCTGCGTGCAGCTGAATTCCTTACAACATAGCTAAGGGTTCAAGCGCCGTTATTGTCCGCCCTATTTGGGTGACGATGACGGCGCTTTTGTTGTATTTACTGAAGGAGTTTGCACCGAGACTCGCCATTTTATTACCCACAAACGTGGGAGAAAATCCTGTACGAAGCGCTATGAAATCCATATACTCGGGGACAAACAGCCGCGACTTAAATACTTTTCGCAGCGGATGATGAAGTTCACTTTGTAAACGACTATCGAAGGAGAACATCACACATGAAATTCATTGATAGGCACCTCGGTCCAGATTCGGCCGAACGCGAAGAAATGCTGTGCACCTTGGGTTATGAAAACGTGCAAGACTTGGTACGCGCCGCAATTCCGGAATCAATTGCTCTTGACAAGGAATTAGATCTCCCCGAGGCGCTGGATGAAAACACAGCCCAGGAGCGTTTACGAACTTTTGCCCAGCAAAATACAGTTCTGAAGTCTTTTTACGGGCAAGGCTTTCATGACACCATCACTCCCCCAGTAATTCGCCGTGGGTTGGTGGAAGACCCTGCCTGGTACACGGCGTACACGCCTTACCAGCCGGAGATTTCACAAGGTCGGTTAGAGGCATTGTTAAATTTCCAGACAATGGTGCAAGATTTAACAGGGCTGCCCATCGCTAATGCTTCGCTTCTCGATGAATCCTCGGCCGTTGCAGAAGCCGTCGGATTAATGTCGAGAGTGGTCAAGAAAGGCCGTCGAGTTGTCTTGGACTCTAGGCTTCACCCACAGATTTTATCTGTTGCTGCTGAGCGAGCCCGCGCACTTGAGCTTGAGGTGTCTATCGCTGATCTTCGCCAAGGACTCCCTGCCAAAGATGATCTCATCGGGGTGGTGTTTGCTTATATTGGCACAGAAGGCGATATCGCTGACCCACGTTCGATCATCACAGAGATTCGTGAGCGTGGTGGATTGGCGACTGTCACCGCGGATTTGCTGTCGCTCCTGCTTTTAGAAGGTCCAGGTAATTTTGATGCAGACGTCGTTGTAGGCTCGTCCCAACGATTTGGTGTTCCTCTCTTCTTCGGCGGACCTCACGCTGCTTTTATGTCTGTTACGGACAAACTCAAGCGCCAGTTGCCAGGGCGATTAGTCGGGGTTTCGAAGGACGCCGACGGTACCCCTGCCTATCGTCTCTCGTTGCAAACCCGGGAACAGCATATCCGCCGAGAACGTGCTACCAGCAATATTTGCACTGCCCAGGCATTGCTTGCCAATGTTGCATCGATGTATGCGGTCTATCATGGCCCACGGGGACTGAGGGGCATCGCCAAGCGTGTCCACGAGCTGGCGGCCTCTTTTGCGGCAGCCATCGTTGGTAGTGGTGGTGAGATCGTATCCACCGACTTCCTTGACACAGTGACCGTAAGTGGGGTCAATGCTGCGAAAATTAAGGCAAAGCTGCAAGAAGAAGGCTACCTAGTCAGAGCGATTGGAGAGACGAAGATCTCCGTCTCCTTCGGTGAATCCGCAACCCCAGATGATGTGGCTGTGCTAGCACGAGCATGTGGCGCCAGCGTGCCGAGCGTTGCAGAATATGAGCTGCCAGCAGATCTGCTGCGAACCTCAGACGTCCTAACACATAAAGTATTTAACACCATTCACTCTGAGACACAAATGATGCGCTACCTGCGGAAATTATCTGACAAAGATCTCGCTTTGGACCGCACTATGATTCCTTTGGGGTCATGCACAATGAAGCTCAACCCTACTGCGGCGATGGAGCCCATCTCGTGGCCTGAATTTGCGCATATTCACCCCTTCGCGCCGTCATCAACGACGCAGGGTTGGCAACGACTCATTGCTGAGCTGGAGACGTGGTTGGCGGAAGTGACCGGCTACGCCGAGGTCTCCATTCAACCGAATGCGGGTTCCCAGGGTGAATTAGCTGGGCTTTTGGCCATTCGTCGCTACCACGTTGCTAACGGTGATGAGGACCGTGACATTATCTTGATCCCGGCTTCAGCCCACGGTACTAACGCGGCATCTGCCACCTTGGCCAACTTGCGTGTCGTGGTGATTAAGACCGCCGCAGACGGTTCCATTGACGTGGCGGATCTCGATGAGAAGATTTCTCAGCATGCAGGTCACATCGCTGGCATCATGATTACTTATCCGTCTACCCACGGGGTATTCGATCCTGAGGTTC
>JAXFXA010000092.1:0-6117 GCA_034091885.1 Corynebacterium sp. | reverse complement strand
CAGGATGAGGTCTAGGTCTGAAAACTGCGTCATCTCCCCGCGCGCAAAAGAGCCAGTTGCAGCAAGAGCTACGCCCGCCGGCAATTCCAGTGAGTTCACCACTTGGTAAGCCGCCTGTGCTGCCTGCGTGCGTAGCTGCTGAGGGTTCATCACAATAATTTATAGGGCGGCTGCGCCGCGCTCACCTGTTCGGACTCGAACAAGGTCTTCAATATCTGAAACCCAGATCTTTCCGTCGCCGATCTTTCCGGTATAAGCCGCATCAACGACTGCATTAATCACTTCTTGAGCAACGTCGTTGGCCACTACTACCTCGACCTTGATTTTGGGCACGAAGTCAGTCGCATATTCCGCACCGCGGTAGACCTCACTGTGTCCACGTTGCTGTCCGTATCCTTGTACCTCGGTCACAGTAAGACCATGAATATTGATCTGTTCCAAAGCCGCACGGACGTCTGGCAAGGTAAACGGTTTCAAAACTGCAGTAATCAGTTTCATTGTGCTTGTGCTCCTTTTATAGGTCTTGGTCTTCTAGTCTAGCGCCTACCTTTGGGGCAGTTGCTGGCCGGTTGGCTCCAGCAAAGTCGTATCCAGTTTCGCGGTGTTCTGACAAGTCCACGCCCTGCGCCTCAGCCTCGCGGTCAATCCTCCAGCCCAACGTTGCCTTCAACGCTACGGCGATAATTGCAGTAACTGCCGCGGCAAAAACCATGGCAACAAGTGCAATGATGGCCTGAACAGCCAACAACTTGGCCCCTGCTACGAAGTCATCCGTGAACATACCGCCTTCTTCAGCGAAAAACGCCAAGCCAACGGTGCCCCACAAACCTGCGACCAAGTGAACGCCAACGACATCCAAGGAATCGTCATATCCAAAGCGGAACTTCAGCCCAACACCCAAGCACGCAAGAATACCGCCGATGAAACCTAAAATTAAGGACGTCACTGGGTTCAAAGCCCCAGCTGCAGGAGTGATAGTCACCAAACCTGCAACAACACCAGACGCGGCGCCCAACGATGTTGGAGCCTTGTCACGAATAGATTCCACGAGCATCCAGCCCAGCATTGCAGCAGCCGTTGCTGCAGTTGTATTCAACCAAGCCAGACCGGCTAGTCCATCAGCTGCAAACGCGGATCCACCGTTGAATCCAAACCATCCAAACCACAAAAGAGCGGAGCCAAGCATTACCAGCGGCAAATTGTGTGGACGCGATGAAGCACGCGGGAAGCCCGCACGTTTTCCTACCAAAATGGCAAGCACTAATGCGGCTGTACCTGCAGAGATGTGAACGACAGTTCCACCAGCGAAGTCAATCGGGGCAACATTTGCTTCACCATTGGCCGCACCGAAGATAAGCGCAGGAATGGAATTCTCAGTGTGCGACAAAAGTCCGCCACCCCACACCATGTGCGCGAGTGGGAAGTACACGAAGGTGGACCACAGGGCGGTAAATGCCAACCAAGTTCCAAACTTCACACGCCCTGCCAGAGCACCCGAGATCAAAGCGGTGGAAATTACAGCGAAGGTGAGTTGGAATCCAACGTCAATGATGTTGGCGTAACCAGCTGCCCCTTCAACATAGTTTCCGGTCTCATCAAGAATTTGGCCGCTCAATCCGAACATTTCAAAGGGGTTGGCCACAATACCACCTAAGGACTGCGTGCCATAGGACATAGACCAGCCCCACAAGATGTAGACCACAGACACTACAGCTAGTGTTCCGAAGGACATCATCATCATGTTCATTACTGTTCGGCGTGATGACATACCGCCGTAGAACATGGCCAGCGCGGGCGTCATGAGCAGCACTAAGGACGCCGAAATCAGCATCCAGCTTGCGTTACCTGAGGCCGCGACAACTTGGTCAGGAGTCATTTGAGGCTCTTCCTTTTCTCTTATTTTCTATAACTCAATAGGTTACCCAAACAGCATAACTATAAAGTAATAGATAAAAGCAAGCTGTGTGACTCTTCTAACACTCCGCTACACTATTTTCTGACATTTCTCCTGTACAACAGCAAACTCAATTGCATAGAAAAGCCAGGCATCCGCTCCAAGGATGCCTGGCTTAAGTAACACTAAACTTCGACTGTGAAAAACCTGTATTTAAGACAACTGATCTAACTGATCTTCACGCATGAAACGCTCACGTGCCAGTGCTTCTGGGTCACCGTAGTAAGGATCAGCCTCGTTGTAGTGGCAATCTACAATCGCTACTCGTCGCAGCATGGCCGCGCGGGAAATGAGAATTGAACCAATTGCGGAAGTACCCAGCAATAGGATCATAGAAGCGACGACGATTACTGCATCTAACCAGCTTGGATCCCGTAGCAACGCACCGATGAGAATAAAGGTAACACCAAAGCCTGAAGCCGTCGATAGCACTGAGATGCGGGCAAAAACGTCGCGAAAACTCAACATACCAGCGCCACATATCGCAAAGTTAAAAGTTCCAAGGATCAAAAATACGTCCGAAATTACTTCCAAGACTGTCACTAGCGCTCCCCTCTCATTAACGCACGCGATAGAGAAACCGCGCTCAAGAATCCAACGACAGTCGCTACAAGTGCAAGGTCGAAGGTAAATTCTGATCCCTTTTTCATACCTACTAGTGCGATAAGCGCAACGAGAATGAACAGCAAGGCATCGGCAGCCGACACACGGTCAGCACGAGTTGGCCCGATAAGCATACGATAAGCAGCAGGAATTGTACTCAGTGCCACCACAACAATTGCAATATCTAACACCATTAGAATTCCAGCTCCCGTTCTTCTGTACGAATGCGATCTTCAAAAAAACGAGGATGAATCATCGTTCCGCGTAGCATGCGCTCTTCCATATCGCGCAAATCTACCCGCAGGTCATCGGCATTGTCGTAGTACATGCCATGCACATACATCACCCGCTGCCCCGACTGCGTCGTGTCTCCAGCACCAACAACCAATGTTCCTGGAGTGACCGTAATCAAGGCAGCAATCAATGTGTAATGAGCCTCAGATTCCGACTGGCACAAATACCGTGCAACACCAGGGGTCGAATCGTGCCCACGCGAAATGATGTCTTTCAACACGGCACTATTGGCGACAATAAACTCCTTGATGTACCACGCCCAAAAGGCAACAAACCGGAAAGGAAAAGTTACATAATCCATCAGCCCAACACCGCCTCAACATAGCTAGTTGTATCGATCAAACCGTTTGCTGCAACCTCTGCCCATCCCAAAAGCACCTCTGCGCCAAGGCCAATAATCAAGGTCAACACCGCAGTAATAACCGACGGAGCAGCCAACCAAAATCCAACGCGTGGTTTGGCATCAGCGGTGTTGTCAATAATGTAGGCATCGGTTTTAGCTTTGGTTGCCACGGGGGCATCGGCAGGCAAAGCCTCTGGGTATACTGCAACGCCGCCAGCTCTCGTTGCACCTGGTCCGTCAGGATCCTGCAATACTCGTGGCAGCGGTGCCGGAAGCTTGCGGTCACCCCAAAACATTCCCTTCCAAATTTTCAACATGGATAGCAATGTAATTAAGGAAACCACAATCATTGCGGCAAATGCGTAGAACTCATGTGCCTCCCATGTGGCCAACAACAAAGCGAACTTAGCCACGAATCCAGAAAATGGTGGAATACCAGCAAGTGACAAAGCAGCCGCGAAGAAGGCCACAGCTATCACTGGTTCACGCTTAGAAATATTAGTGACCTTATCCAACTCGCCCGTGCCATAACGCACCTCTATTGCACCAGTCGACATAAACAGCGATGCCTTCACAATCATGTGGTGAACGAGGTAGAAAATACCTGCAGTCAAACCGAGCTGTGTAAACAATGCGACACCCATCAGGATATATCCCAGCTGCGACACCATGTGGAACGTCAAGATTTCTCGTGTTGTCTTTTCTCCCACAGCGCCAAAAACACCAATGATCATAGTCAAGGTGAATAACAAAACCAGGATCCACAACCAGCGAGCATCGCCATCGTAGATCACCGAGTACCACCGAAACAGCGCATAAACGCCAACTTTGGTGTGCAGTCCTGAAAACAGTGCCGTCACTGCAGGAGACGTATAAGGGTAGGTACGCGCCAGCCACGAGTGGACCGGGACCACGGATGCTTTGGTCAACATCGCCAACATTGCAATAGACATGGCAATCGCTACAGCTGGATCCTCCTTAGCCGCACCTTGCAGCTGTGCTAGGTTGACCGCACCATAAGTGCCGTAAACCAAGCCCACTCCAGCCAAAAGCATTGTCGATGCAAACAGGTTCGCTGCAATAAACAAGCGCATACCTGCAGCTTGAATATTGCCACCGCGGCGATAAATCGTGATGACATACAGGCCATAGCTCGGCAGCAGCATAACTTCGATGAACACGAAGAAGTTAAACACATCTGCGGTAAGCAATGAGCCGTATACACCAGTCATCAACACCAAGGTCAAAGGAGCAAAAAACGGTTCCTTTGAGTATCCGCTTGCCGTAGCAAACCACGAACATGTTACCGCCAAAATAGAAACTGTCACCAGCATCAAAGCAGCAAACATGTCCACGGCGAAAGGAATTGCCACCAGTGAATCCCAATTTCCCACTCTATGTGAGAGCGCAGTTCCATCTGCGGTAATTGGAATCAACAAACATGAGGCAACCAAGCCTGCTCCCAGCACCGTGTATAGCAAAAGCTCGTGTATCCGCTGTACTTTAGGAACAATTATCAAGATACCGGCAGTCAACAGCGGCACAGCTGTAAAAAGCGGTAACAACGCCGCCACTAGCTCAGGGTTGTACCACATCAAAGCACCACGTCCTTATTTTTTTCTAAATCCACCTCAGGGCGAGTGGCGTCATCACCGTCTCCTACTGCTGCCGTGACGAACATCAAGACAGAAATAGAAAAAGAAATGACAATCGCGGTCAACACAAATGCTTGCGGAAGAGGATCAGCGGCCAAAGCCATCTCAGCAGGGGTGTGATGCCCGAAGGGTTCGTTTCGAGCAAAAGTGCCACCGGTTGACACCAAGATAAGGTTCACGCCGTGTGAGAGAAGAGCAAATCCCAAGGCGATACGCAACATATCTCGGCGCAGCATTAGGTACACCGCACCACCAATAAGGATTCCTGCAGATAATGCCAAGGTCATCTCTATTCGCTCCTTTCAATTGTTGCCTGCGACTGTGGGGTCAAGGTTTGATAACTAGTCTGGCCAGACTTGATGTTTTCTAGTTTCCGTTCGCGGTCAATATCCATCAACACGTGGAACTCCTTATCCCCTGCGCGCGGCATTCCCAACATATTGAATGCACCAATGACCACGCCAATAACTGCTAGGTAGACACCGAGGTCAAAAATCATTGCGGAGGTTTGGTGAGTTCCCAAGATCTCTGCGTGCAATGACGTGAGGAATGAACCTTCAAAGTATCCCGCCATGCCTGTAAGCGAGGCAATGGCAATACCTGAGCCGATTAGCAAGAAATATGGCCAGCGAATGCGTGCCCTATCCCGCGAAGGAGCGGAAAGGTATAACAGGGCTACGCCACCGGAGCCGACCAACGCGGCAACGAATCCACCACCAGTTTCATAGTGTCCTCGGAAGAACAACAAAATGGAAAGGAAGATGATGATTGGTCCGACAATCCGTGTGGTAACTCGCAAGAACACAGAGTTATTAACGGCATCGAAAATTGGTGACTTCCGATCCAGCAACGTCTCTCGCACTGGTGCCAGGTGGAATTTGTGCAGCAAGACTGCAATGGAGATTCCTGCCATGCCCAAAACGGTCAACTCACCGAACGTATCGAATGCACGGTAATCCACCAAAATCGTGTTGACGATGTTGGTGCCTCCAGTATCAAAATAGGCTTGGTCTAGGAACAAGCGGGCCGCAGCGGACTTATCGCGGCGCCCAGTAAGACCCCACGTTGCAATGAAGGTGCAGATGCCCATGACCACGGCTAGCACGATGGACCACCAATGGAACCGGCGCGTTTCTGGAGTGAAATGATCTGGCAACCGGTGCAAGACTAAAACTAGAACACAAACGGTCAAAATCTCTACAGTTAACTGCGTGGTAGCAACATCGGCTGCACCTAGGCCGTAGAACCAAAGCGTGGTACCAAAACCA
>JAXFXA010000091.1:0-20012 GCA_034091885.1 Corynebacterium sp. | reverse complement strand
AGGTTAGCTGCAAATTTCGCCTGCAAGCTGGTACTCCACGGGGTCTGGCCGAATGTGGAAAACTCGGGGCGGGACTTCACAGTGTTAATAGTGAGGGGAATATCTGCTTGGGACAGAATGGCATCGGCAGCCCCTGCCGGCAAAGACTGCCATAGGGCTGCGGCGGCGTCGTTGTTTGACCCCGTAATGGCGGCGCTGGCGTTGCCAAAGTGGCTAGGATCGGCGCGCACAGCGGCAATCGCAATAGGTATCTTAACCGTAGACCACGCGGGATACGCTGTGTCATCACCTGCAACAACGTTGGTGCTACCCGTAGAAAAGGCTACTGCTGCGGTGCCGCCGAACGTAGCCACAGCACTGTCTACGATCTTCTGCAATTCGGCTTGGGTGAGCATCTCGCCGCCAGGAATAGTCAGCGTATTGCCCATGTCAGCAGGAGCCTCGCTGATATATGGAGCAGGACTCTGGGATGAGGGCGGGGCGGCAAACCCGCCGGTAGTGTCATTTGTGGTCGAATCCACATTATCTGTCAGCCACCACGTGATGCATCCAGTTAGCACACCTGCGGTGACAACAGCGCTGGTCAAGACTAATAAAAATCGCAATGGTGTCCCGAATCTCCCCGCAGGGTCACCAAATCCGCACAGACGCGTTGTTGCCACCATTGCAATAGACGGAGCTGCCGCTGGAACGGCATGTCATCGTGTAGCTCTTGCCTGTTGTCGGAGAGTAGGCCTTGATGGTTTGGTCAGTCTTGCCGTCTTTGAGATACTCCGTGCGGAACGCGTTGTATACGTTTGCCGCGAATGGTTGGGACGTCACAGAGGTATCGGGCGCGAAGTTTTGATAGCGGCTGGCATCGATACGCGGAGCTGGTGCCGCCGCTGCGGGTTCGCCGTTGTTTTCAGCATTTGGTCGGACTACTTCAGTGACAAAGACCGTGCTGCGAGATGAAGAATTGGCGGAGCCACCTAAGTTGATTCCATCGAAGCTAAAACCGCTTAGACGTAAGAAGACTACTCCCAAAGCCACGAGCACGACGGCAATGAGAACACCTAGAGCAACGGAGATAAGGGCGCTTCCACGAGCGCCGGAGCGCTGTGGTTGCTGCTGTAGCTGCGGCTGCACCGGTTGGCCAGGAAGAGAACCGTATTCGGAGTATCCATTACCCCAGGAATTCCACTGGTCGTCAGGTTTGGGGGCAGGTGTCCATTGTTGGTTAGACATAATAGAAAAGCAGCTTTCATAAGGTGGAAAACAACTGCAGCGCCGTGGGTAGGGAGCCACTGCGGAGATACAGATATTTAAGGGGAACGGCTTGATTTTACCGCAAGCGCCTCGTGCCGGTGGTAGCCTGCCGCTATGACTTCTGATCTGCGGCCTGCACCATCTTCTTCGCATCATGCGCCGGTGGTGCGCACGATCAAACACAACCTGCATGAAAAACCATTCATCGTTATCTGGGAAGCAACGCGTGCCTGCGGCTTGGTATGTAAGCACTGTCGTGCAGATGCACAGCACAAGCCACATCCAGATCAGCTCACGACGGAACAAGGTATGGCCTTGTTGGATGCGTTGGCATCATATGAGAAACCACGCCCATTGGTTGTTTTCACCGGTGGAGATGCTTTTGAACGCGATGATCTTGCGAAGCTATGTGAGTACGGAACGGCAAAGGGTCTGCACATCTCTCTATCGCCATCGGTGACGCCACTGATGACGCCCGAGCGTCTCCATGAGATGCGGGTTGCGGGCGGTAAAGCGATGAGCGTGAGTCTTGATGGCGCGACGGCGGAGACCCATGATGCATTTCGTGGATTTGCAGGGACGTTTGCGGCGACAGTTAAGGCCGCTAAGTGGATCCGCGATGAGGGATATAGACTCCAGATAAACTCCACCTTTACCCGTGACAATATTTGGGAAGCCCCACAAATGCTCAAAAATGCGCTGGATATGGGCGCTTTTATGTGGTACACATTTATGCTTGTTCCTACTGGACGCGGTGCTGGCTTACGTGCGCTCAGCCCAGAAGAGCGTGAGGATGTGCTCAATTGGTTGCACGATGTCTCCGACCGCATAGCCATCAAAACGACGGAGGCTCCGCAGTATCGACGAATTGCCATTCAACGCCAAAAGCTTCGCGATGAAGGTATCCCCATCCCCGCCCAAGTTGCTCAGCGCGGGGAATTATATGAATACCTCACTAAAGAAACCACACGGTTGCTCGGGGCGCAGGCAGCTACACCACGTCGGCCGCGTTCCCCGATGGCAGTGAATTCTGGGTCTGGTTTTGCTTTTATTGACCACATTGGTGATGTCTACCCCAACGGATTCCTGCCCGTGCATTGTGGCAACGTCAAGGAACGTCCTTTCCCAGAGATCTACCGAGACTCAGAAGTATTTAAGCAGCTTAGGAATCCAGATGGGTTCAAGGGAAAGTGCGGGGTGTGTGAGTATAACAAGATTTGTGGTGGGTCACGGTCCACGGCATATGCCATGACCGGTGATTATCTGGCTTCTGATCCCACCTGTATGTGGCAGCCAGAACAGGCACCGGACGAGGCGTAATTACTGGGGCGGTCGGGCAGGGAACTAGCCGGTACACTAGTGTGAGAAATTGTTGCGAATGGAACTTCTTTAGAAAGGTACTTCTATGACTACTCCAGATTTTGGTCAGGGTGGCGCACCAGACATGAATGAAATCCTTGCCCAGGCTGCGCGCGTGCAGGCTGAGCTGCAAAAAGCTCAGGAAGAGCTGCTGGCGGCAAAGGTAGAAGGCGAGGCTGGCAACGGCCTAGTGAAGGTCACCATGACTGGTGGTGCAGAGCTAGTTGATCTGACCATCGATAAGTCCGTCGTTGACCCTGAGGACGTTGAAACCCTGCAGGATCTCATCGTGGGCGCTATTCACAATGCACACGATAAGGCTGGCAAGCTGGCGCAAGAAAAGATCGGTCCATTGTCCCAGGGCATGGGTGGCGGCCAAGGTTTGTTTGGCTAAATTTAGCTAGCCTGTTTCCAGCAAGGATTGAGAACTCAAGGTGTTTGAAGGACCTCTACAAGATTTAATTGATGAGCTTTCGCGGCTGCCCGGGGTGGGGCCTAAGAGTGCGCAGCGTATCGCTTTTCATGTGCTTGTGATGGAACCGGAGGACATCGACAGGCTAAACAATGCACTGGAAGCTGTGCGCGATGGCGTGACTTTCTGCCGGATTTGCTGCAATATTTCCAGCGAGGAAGTCTGCCGCATCTGTGCGAATTCGCAGCGGGATTCTTCCACTATTTGCGTAGTGGAAGAACCCAAGGATATCCAGGTCATTGAGCGTACTGGGGAGTACAACGGGCGCTATCATGTGTTGGGCGGTGCGCTCGATCCTCTGGCCAACGTGGGGCCGAAGGATTTGAATATCTCCCAGCTTCTGCAGCGCATCGGTGGTGTCCAGCCAGACAGGCTGCTGGCAGATTCCACTCCCGAAAACCCGCTTTTCGATGCCTCCCCAACCATCCGCGAAGTCATCCTTGCCACCGATCCCAATACTGAAGGCGAAGCAACGGCTGCTTACCTTGTGCGTTTGCTTCGTGATTTCCCTGATTTGAAAATCACCCGTTTAGCCTCTGGTATGCCGCTGGGCGGAGACTTAGAATTCGTCGATGAGCTCACTTTATCCCGCGCATTGCAGGGTCGATTGACCATTTAGGTTCGTTGTTGCAACGACCTTAAGAATCCCCAGGGGAAGCCTGTTGTGCATAAAGTGCGGCGTAGGAGCCGTTGAGTGTGAGCAGTTGCGCGTGCGTGCCTTGTTCAATAATGCGACCAGAATCTACGACAAAGATACGGTCTGCATGTTCGATCGTGGATAACCGGTGCGCAATGGCAATGGTGGTGCGTCCGGCGGAGACAGCATCGAGAGCGCCTTGAACGGCGCGTTCATTGACGGTGTCGAGCGCTGAGGTGGCTTCATCGAGGATGAGGACTCGGGGATTTTTGAGTAAAACGCGGGCGATGGCAATGCGTTGTTTTTCGCCGCCGGAGAGCCGATAGCCGCGTTCACCAACGATGGTGTCGTAGCCTTTGTTAAAGCTCATGATGGTGTCATGAATGTGCGCGGCGCGGGCCGCGGCATGCAATTCTGTGATGGTGGCATCTGGTTTGCCGTAGCGGAGATTGTCCGCAATGGAGGCATGGAACAAATAGGGGTCTTGGGTTACCACACCTATGTTGGCCATGAGTTCGGCGGATTTGAGTTTCTTTACATCGACACCGGCATAGGACACGGTGCCAGCTGTGGCATCATAAAGCCGCGGAATGAGATTGCCAATAGTGGTTTTCCCTGAACCAGAAGGACCGACGAAGGCCACAAACTCGCCGGGCGCGATGCTAAAACTAATGCCAGCAAGAACATCGGACTGATGCTTGGGCGTGCCGGCGAAACGGAAGTGAACGTCATCGAAATCGACGCGCCCAGCCAGTCTTTTGTCACTTGGAGGGGAGATAGCATCGGGGGCGTCTGTGATAGCAGGATGAAAATCGAGGTACTCAAAAATGCGCGCAAATAGGGCAGAAGAAGTTTGAATATCAAGTACGACTCGCATCAATCCCATCAACGGAAAGAGCAAGCGGGCTTGGATAGCCGTGAATGCAACAATAGTTCCGGCTGTGATGGTGGTGTGGCCACCTGAAATAAACCATCCCGCCAGCAGGTATACCAAGGCTGGAACTGCAGACATGAAAATCTGTACGACGGCAAAAAATAGTTGACCAGACATGGTTTGCCGGATTTGCAAGGAGATGAGGTTGTCATTTTCTGCCCGAAAACGCGCGGTCTCAGCATCTTGTTGGGAGTAGGTCTTGGATAATAAAACGCCGGAAACTGAAAGGGTTTCTTGGGTAATCGCGGTCATTTCTGACAACGATTCCTGAGTTTTTCCGGCAATCCGAGCGCGGATCTGGCCCACGCGGCGTTGTCCCCAGACCATAAAGGGTAGGAATATCACGGCCACTATCGTCAGTTGCCAGCTCAATAAGATCATGGCAATAAAGCTGGCTAGGACAGTAACGGTATTTCCAATGACGCTTTGAACGGTATTGGTTAAAACTCCTGCCACTCCGCCGACATCATTAAACAGGCGCGATTGGATGACGCCTGTTTTGGTGCGGGTGAAAAAACCGATGTCCATTTTCTGCAAGTGTTGATAAAGCTGAACTCGCAGATCTCCCATGACATTGTTGCCAACGCGGGAGGTGATAAATGTCTGAATGAGTGAAAGAGCCTGGTTTCCTATAAGCACCCCAAGCATTGCTCCCACGAGGGTGTAGAGGATAGGCAAGTGTGGTCCGCTGCCATCGGCGGGAAAGAGAGCATTGTCAAAGATGCGCTGTGTGATAAGCGGCGGGACAATGCCTAAGCCTGCCGATGCCACCACAAGAACCACAATGACTAGCAATTGCGCCCGGTACGGGCGAAATAGTGCAGCAATGCGCGCAGGGAGATTATCAATGCGTGGGGCCTGCGCAATTAGTTTCTTTTGCGCTTCAATATCGCCTTTGGGAAGGCGTACTCCACGTGGACCCGCACCTGCCGCACCATGCATCGTCATTACATAGATTTTACCGGCTCTGCGCGGTGATGCTATTCACCGATGACAATTTGGTCTTCGCCGCCGGCAGGGTATTCATCGACCTCTGGCTTACGCATAAGAGCGATGGTTGCCACTACTAGTCCGCCCCAAATGATAAGGGCTGCGAATATGAAGAAGAAAATTGCAATTCCAGTCATGACTTCTCCTTGATTAGTAAGTAGTTGGCATTGGAGGCATAGTGGTGTCTCCTGGATTGTTTGCGGCGTCCATGCGCGCTGCGGCAAGTTGTTCCGCACCGGCAACGGGCTTTTGGTGGGCAACGGGTGGCCAGACATCGAAAAGCGCTGGGTTATAGCGCCACGGGATAGCTGTCAAAATCAGCGCACCGACTGCCATAGCGGCGATAGTTCCCCAACCGGTGACTAAGATAAACCAATCTGGGTAATCGCCATAACCATCATTAACCGTGGTGAGGATAACTCGGATCAGCATGATGCCAATAACCACAGGCGAAAGAGCACCCGCGAGGAACAACCAAGTGCTGCCAACCTTGAAAGTAGACAAGACTGACAAGTGCTCAGCAAGTTCTTTACCGCGGCGAGCTATCCAGACAGCCAATGCACACGTCAAGACCGCAGAGACGACAATGCCCATGTTGTTAGCAAAGAAGTCAATCGTATCTAGCGCCAGCAGTCCGGATGTTGTACCGAAGAGCATGACTGAAAGGGTCGCCAGAACTCCTCCGACACCCCATACCGCGACGGGACGTGACACTTGGAACTTATCTGTTACTGCTCCTATGACCACTTCCAAAATAGACATCAATGAAGTGATACCTGCCAGCAACAGTGAACCGAAAAAGAGCATGCCGAATATAGGAGAAAGAGGCATGGCGGAAACAATGGCCGGGAAAGTCATAAAGGCCAGACCTACACCCGTAAGTCCCTCAAGCTCGCCGATGGTTGTGCCTTGCTGAGCCGCAAAAAAGCCTAATGCTGCAAAGACACCAATACCGGACAAAATCTCAAATGCAGAGTTGCCAAAAGCAACAACTAGACCGGAACCAGTCAGATTAGAGCGGCGACGGCGGTAGGACGAGTAGGTCATCATAATGCCGAACGCGACTGAGAGAGAGAAGAAGATTTGTCCGTATGCGGAAATCCACACCGAGGGATTGCTTAAAGCGGCGAAGTTTGGAGTGAAGAAAGTATTGAGACCTTCCACTGCTCCCGGCATGGTTAGCGCTCCGCTCACTAGGGCTAAGAAGCTCACAACCAGCATTGGCAGGAAGATAATAGCTGCACGTTGCAGACCAGCCGCCACATTCATTGCCAAAATAGATAGCGTGAGAATCCAGAAAATAATTAGTGGAATCACGATATGAGGAACAAAATCGAAGGTGAACGGAGTATCTGAAACCTGGAGGTAGTTCTCCAAGAAGAACGAGGTTGGTGTTTCCGCGCTTTCCCAGGTGAGGTTGATGGAGTAGATGAAATACATCGAGGTCCAGGCCAGAATCGCGGTGTAGTACAGCGAGATAAATACGCTGATCATAACCTGGAACCAGCCCAGTGCTTCACCAGTGCCTCCGGCCGCACGGCGTAGTGCTAGCGGCGCAGAACCGCGGAAACGGTGTCCCAAAGCATAGTCTAAAAACAGAATGGGGATACCTGCCGTGAGCAGTGCAACGACATAAGGGATCAAAAAGGCGCCGCCGCCGTTTTCGTATGCGACACCTGGGAAACGCCAGATGTTGCCTAAGCCCACGGCGGAGCCGAGCGCGGCAAAAATAAACCCCAGTTGGGATGACCACTCTCCGCGTGGACGCAGAGCGGGTTGCTGATTAGACATATGCTTTCTCCTAGAAGGCAAATCCGGAAGACCCGGCGCGGCTAAGCTCGAAAAGGAAACCTATGCGCGCGCAAGAAATGGATGAATTCTATAGCTGTGGAATGAAAAAACATTAGCACTGTCTACCAGCGTTATTGTTACCGGCCTCGTTCGCACTTAACAGAAAGTGGTGGGAGGTTGGTGAAGTTTGCCCCTTTTGGGGGCAATCAGGCGCGGGTGCGCTCGCTACGCAGCTTGTTGATGACCCCAATGTCCAACGGTGCCAGATCCTGCAGCGATTGCTCAGTTGCCCGAGCTAAAAGCAGGTCTGCTAGCTGTGGGTTGCGCGCGAGGGCAGGGCCGTGCATATACGTTGCAATCACGCTGCCTTGTACTGCTCCTTCGCCGCGGCGCTGGGTGGCGCCGTCTGCCAGATCTGCGGTGGCGGATTCATCGGAGTTGCCTACACCGCGGGTGAGCTGGCCCAACGGGCTAGCAGAAGGACCCAAAATAGTAGCACCCATGTGGTTTTCAAAGCCCAACAGCGGGTGCGTCAACTCTGCGGTGATTCCGGCGCGAGTGGGAGTGGTTGCTACTTCGCCGATGGCGCGTTTGGCCAGGGGAGTGGTGGTGGCATCGATAAGCCCTACGCCGTCAACGATGCGACCGGAAGCGCGAAAGGATTCCCCGAGGACCTGTAAGCCTGCGCACACAGCAAAGATGGGGCGTCCTGCCGCCGCAGCTCGGGATAGACCTTTATCTGCAATGAGATGCTCGGCCGCCAAAATCTGCGCGGTGTCTTCTCCGCCGCCTAGGGTGTAGACATCCAAATTTTCTGGGACTGGCTCGCCAAGCTTGATAGGAATAATCTCCGCGTTCCATCCGCGCATACGTGCGCGTTGGCGTAGCACCAGCGCGTTGCCGTCATCGCCGTAGGTGCCCAAGACATCGGGCAGCACCAGACCAATGGTCAAAGAAATTGCAGAATCAGTTGAACCAGCTGTGTTCGCCGCATTATTAGGGGTGGTCATAAACTTCCTAAGCCTCCTGAGCCTTGGTTCCGGCAGTCGCTGACTGTTGCGGTAAACCACCGCGTTCTAATGCGCGTTTGAGATCGCGGAAAGCCGTGTAGTTGGCTAATACTTCAACGCGTCCAGGCGGGCATGAATCAATAGCCGCCACGGGGTCCTTAATAAGTTCATGCTGGATATCCGCGTACACTAGGCGCACTGCGAGGTCTGCACCGCGTTCGCCTGCCGCCTTGACTGCGAGATCTGCGAAGTCCTCAAAGCGCACGTCCCACAACCATGACATATCCACTCCGTCTGCTACTTGACCGTTAGTGACAATGACTAAGCCGTTAGCACTGCGATCAACCATAGACAGCGCCTCTTGCCATCCCGCAGGATTTTTAGCCAGCAGTAAACGGATTTCATGATCGCCGCGGGTAACGGTGGAGTAGCGGCCCGCCACATCCGAAACTGACTCTGCCGCGGAGATTGCATCATCCAGGTTTGTGCCAAAGACAGCGACAGCTGTCGCAATAGCCTGTGCTGCATTGCCGCGGTTAGCATTACCGGGCAACGCCAGATTCAATTCGTGATCTCCATCCGGAGTGTGCAACCCCGTATTATCTACGGACCACGTCGGAGTAGGCCGACGGAACTCGCGTCCATCAGGAAGCGGCTTGACCGCGTACCAATCCTCGCCATCGCGAACAATGTGACCACCCGTGCGTGGGCAACTCACCGAATCCCCAAACCAGCCAGCACCTGCAGCAACCCACACCACGTGGGGCGCGTCAAAAGCAACAGACGTCATGAGCACATCATCGCAGTTAGCAATGACAGTCATCTCTGGGTGCGCGTCTACTGCACTGCGCAAAGCACGTTCAATCTTGTTAATCTCACCAACGCGGTCTAGCTGATCTCGCGAAAGATTCAACAACACCATAGCCTGCGGCTGCAAGCTATCGGCAACATGGGGAACGTGGAGTTCATCAACCTCAAGGACCAAGTGCGAGGCTTCCGCGCCTGCCAATAAAGCAGAAATGATTCCCGCGTCCATATTGTCTCCACCATCATTAGTGGCGACCGTAAACGTGCTCCGCATAGCTGCCGCTAACATTCGCGTGGTAGTGGACTTACCATTCGTGCCAGTAACCAACACAGCTGGGCGCTGTTGACCCAAACTATCCATAATCCCCGGATCAATAGCACGGGCAACTAACCCGCCAATCATTCCGCCCGCACCCCGCCCAGTGGCCTGGGAGGCATAGGTGGCAACCCGAGCCGCCGCGGTTGCCGCGCGGGCACGTAACTTAGCTATCGGTTGTGGCAAAGACACACTCATGCTCCTAGGTTAGCCGCACAATGTCCTTGCGCGCTGTAAGCAAGCTTCGCGCCGCCAGAGCAATACTTAAAGATTATTGTCCTTTGGTCTGCTTGGCATCTGAAGATTGGCTGTGTTGGGTATTGGACGATGACCTAGTATTACGGTTTCTTCCACCCCTACGGCCACGGTTTCGGCGCGCCGGGCGCCGAGTTTGCGATGAATTACGGGAAGATTCCCCATTGGTGCGTGGAGCGTTATCCAGGTTGGCAGAAGTCGTGTCGGAGTTATTCTGTGTGGTCGTGCCGTGGCTTGCACTCCGTTGTGGATGCTGCTGACGCTGCTGCCTGTTGCGCAGCGTGTCTTGTGCAGAACCCGAATTAGAGTGGCGGCGCCGCCGGCGGCGCGGGTTGTTATTTCCGGTTTTGGCCGGTGTACCTGTCTCAGGGGCCGCGGGAGCAGCAGTCGAAGATGCAGCGGTCTCGACTGCTGTGGTGGGGCGGTCAGCCTTGATTGTACGACGCGACGTGGTCCGACGCGGGCGTGAGGATAATCGCCGTGGCGCTGTGCGCTGTGACGGTGGAACCGGTGCCTCAGGTTTAGGTCCTGGTTCCTCAATTCTTTCGAGGGCAGCGAGGAAGGCTTCATCGGAAAGCAAAGGAATATCTTTGCGCTTAGCGTGCATAGGCTTGCCCACTAAATCTTGAGTGGCGTTACACACTACAAATGACGTGTCGCGGGTGAGCTTTTCCGAATAATTAAGTTCCTCCCGCACGCCAGCAGCAATGAGCTCATCTGGGTCAATATGCACCTCAGGCGCCACCACAAATTCCATACCGCGCACAAGTTCTTTGCCGGGCTTATATGTGCCGGGGTTGTGATGCAGGCGCGGAGCTTCCTGAGCGTCAACTCGTACGTGGGAGCGTTGGAGACCAAACTTATCCGCACGCAATTCGTTCGGTGCGTAAGAAGATACCTCCCCAGTTGCGGACTGGAAAGCATATAGCTGGCGCAGCACATGTGTCAGATCTCTTGACGTTTGGTCTTCTGGAAGCTTCCCCCGCTCGGTATTTGCCTCCGGAGCAGGAGCACTCAGACCAGAAGTTATCGCGACAGCAGCAAGGCGAATATCACGGAAGAAAACCTCGCGGCGCCGCGCGGTGGCTAGCGTATCTACAATTGCCACAGGTTGAGGTGTGTGGCCAAACTTATTCCGTCGCCGCTTGTTAAGGTTGCGGCCACGGTTACGTCCCCGATTAGCGCGCGCTGCTGCTGCCAACGCACGCCGCGATTCTGCCACGATATAACCCCACGTCAGCGGCGCATCATGGGTGATGAGCGTGCGGCCATCCAAGATATAGTCCAACTGGCGCATGGCCTTAGCAAAAGGAATGCCTTCTGCAATCTCCTCACGGCTTAGACCGTGTTGATGCCACGGGCCCGGATCCGCATCGGGATTGAACACCACATGCTTGCATTCTCCGAGCTCACCCTTGTTATTAAATGTCACGGCATCGAAAGTGATAAGCCGAGATGACGCGGGGTGAATACCGGTTCCCGCAACCGTAACCGCAACAAAAGGAAACGCTTCTACGGCGGCGCGCCTACGCTTTTCAGCTTCGCTGGGCTCCCGTCGCGCCCGTGGGGTGCGACTGCGCTGTGAACCTTGTTCTTGGTGCTCTTTTTTAGAATCTTGCATGCCCTCAGGCATCTGAGATTGCTGAGGTTGCGCTTCTTTCTGTACCCACGAGCCAGGCAGAGGCGAGGCAGCACGAAACACCGGAAGGTCACTGGCAGGTGACTTGGCGCTGTCTTCGGGCTGTTTATTCATTAGAAACAGTGTAGTTCACAACCGGAGGTAAACCCGCACTGCCCGCCGTGGCGGGCGGGCAGTGGGACAAAGACGGCTTAACTCAGAGCGCGATTGACTGCGGAAGTCATGGCGTTTAGTGAGGCATGGGTGGTAGAACCAGCAATGCCGACACCCCACGCCTTGGCTCCATTGACTTCTGCGCCGATATAACACGCACCTTCGGCGTCATCACCGACTGAGCGGGCATGCTGGTTATACGCCAGTACTTCAAAATCAATGCCTAAACTCTCCATGGCATTGGCATACGCCGCAATTGGACCGTTGCCTTGTCCAGTAATCGTTGACTGCTCACCGTGGTAGGTCACGGTAGCGGTTACCGTTGCCACATCATATTCGGTCTCTGCTGCCTTAATCTGCAGCTTGTTAATCTCCAATGGAGTAGTCCGTTCCAAATACTCCTTATTGAATACATCCCACATCACTGTGGAATTGACCTCGCCGCCTTCGGCATCGGAAAGCTCTTGGATGATGGTGGAAAACTCAGCCTGCATCGCCCGCGGCATCTTGATACCGTGGTCAGTTTTCATGATGTAGGCTACGCCACCCTTGCCGGATTGCGAGTTGACGCGAATAACAGCCTCATAATCGCGGCCCACATCCATAGGATCGATGGGCAGGTAAGGAACTTCCCACGGGAGGGATTGCAATTGCCCATAGGTGACATCAGAGCTAGTAGCACCTGGCTGGATAGACTCTGCCAGTGCATCCATGCCCTTGTTGATGGCATCCTGGTGTGAACCGGAAAATGCAGTAAAGACCAAGTCGCCGCCGTAAGGATGACGTTCCGGCACGCGGAGTTGGTTGCAGTATTCTACTGTGGCGCGGATGGTGGGGATATCGGAGAAATCGATCTGCGGGTCCACACCTTGCGTCAGCATGTTCAATCCCAGAGTCACTAAACAGACATTGCCGGTGCGTTCACCATTGCCAAACAGGCAGCCTTCGATACGATCCGCGCCGGCCAAGAAACCCAGCTCAGCGGCGGCAACACCCTCGCCGCGGTCATTGTGCGGGTGCAGGGACAAAATGATGGAATCCCGCTTGGTCAGACTCCGGTGCATCCACTCAATCGAGTCGGCATAGACATTAGGAGTAATCATCTCCACCGTGGATGGCAGATTGATAATGATGGGGTTTTCTGGGGTAGCTTCCATTGCATCAACTACTGCATTGCAGACATCGGCAGCAAAATCTAACTCTGTACCGGTGAAAGACTCTGGGGAGTACTCCCACCGCCAATTGGTATCAGGGTAGTCCTGGGCAATATTGCGGATTAATGTGGCTGCATCAGTAGCCAGCTTTTTAATTTGCTCCCGATCTTGGCGGAATACCACGCGCCGCTGCAGCTTCGACGTTGAGTTATAAAAGTGCACGATAACGTTCTTTGCACCTGCGCACGCCTCAAATGTGCGGCGGATGAGATGCTCGCGTGCCTGAACCAACACCTGAATGGTTACATCATCTGGGACGCGGTCTTGTTCGATGATTTCACGCACAAAATTGAAGTCTGTTTGGGACGCTGAAGGAAATCCAACCTCAATTTCCTTATAACCCATTTTCACCAGCAGATCGAACATCCGGTGTTTGCGCGCTGGTGACATCGGATCAATGAGAGCCTGATTGCCGTCGCGCAGATCTACCGCGCACCATTGTGGCGCAAACTCAATTCTCTTATCCGGCCAAGTCCTGTCCGGCAGCTGAACATCTTCTACCTCTTGAGCAAACGGCAGATACCTGTTCACCGGCATGGAGGAATTGCGTTGCTTATTCCAACTCGGCTGCTGTGGGTGGCGCCCACCTGCTGGGGTGACAATTTGGCGTGGCGCGGCGATGAATGAATCTTTTGGAGTCATTGGTTTTAGGTTCCTTCGGTCTTAGCTTTTTTAAAAGCTGTACGACCGGCAGAACTAACTCCGCGACGGGGTGCCGGTCGTACTAAAAGTAGACAACTAGTGGAACCCGCCGCGGCTAAGAAGTAGCTGCAGTGCCCGTGAAACCAGGCGAGACGGTGGAGTCATAAAACAGAGTCTAGCGAAATTTTTGACATTTGGAAACCATCCTATGAGACGCTTGGGAGTTATTTGTCTCAAGATGTGGTTACCGTCTGATGTATTGTGGCAGTTAAGAGCGTTTGTTTATAAGAGCATCTATGTAAAAGGCGAATTATGAAGCGGGCCATGTGCGTTTTCCTTTCAGTTCTGGGCATCACTCTTTCTGCGTGTGGCAACGCAGTGTTTACGGACGTTTCTGGGAGGGTGGGCTTTTCGCTCAATGAAGCCGGAGGAATAGTAATAAACGTAGAATCCTGCGGCGCTGAGTTAGACAGCGTAGGTCTATCTGGTCCAAATCCGGGTGACGGTGGGGAGAATCATCGGTATGCGCAATTTGTAGCGTCAGAACCTGTGTCCGGATATTTCACAGTGGATATTTCTCACCCAGGGCCCAATTGGCAGAAAAAGTTACTAGTTGAAGTTCCAGAAAACGCAGATGAGCTGTTGATCGGACATGCTTCTTCTGTGCATGAAGATATCGAAGCGTACCCAGTTGATGCGAAACTTTCAGAAATTCGTGCTCTCAAGCCAGGAGAGATTCTTGTGGGGTCGTCAGAGTCTGAATTTGAAGAAGTTTCCACAAAAATCGTGACGCTAGAAGAGTTTTCCCGCTGCGGGTAACTTTTAAGGAGTAACTTCTCAGTTTGCTCGGTTGATTCTTCAGCGGGGAATCTGTCCGCGCTGTACAGGGAGGTTGAAGGCTGCGTAGTATACCGAGCGTGAGTGAAAATACCGTGTCTGTGCGGGAACTGCGAGCCAACGCCGTGCCGCTAGTGAACCCGCTTGCTAAGAAGTTGCATCTAAGTGGTGATCACTGGGGGATCGCTGCGGGGATTATAGCGGTGGGGACGCTTATTCGGATTGGCGTGTTTGCGCTGCTGGCAGTGGCTAATGATGAGCCCGTGGCGGGGATGTTTACGGCGTGGGATGCACAACACTATGCGGCGATTGCACAGTGGGGTTACTTTGATCTGCCACCGGGGGAGGGACTAGGTGAGGATCCAGTGTGGGAGGTCAGGTTGGCGTTTTTCCCTGCGCTGCCGATGTTGCTGCGGTTGCTGACGGCTGTAGGAATAAATGTCTTTGCTGCAGGTTTTATGCTCAGTACGGTGGCCAGCATTTTCTTGGCGGCTGGCGTGATGGCGTTAACGGCACGCTGGGGTTATAACCTGTGCGGGCAAACTGTCGCCGCGATTGTGGCAACGAGTGCGCCGATGTCTCTTGTTTTATCCATGGTCTATACCGAGGCGTTATTCGGGGCGTTGGCTATATGGGCGCTGGTGGCGTTGTGGGATCGCAACTGGTTGGTGGCCGCAGCGTTGGTGACCTTATTATCTACCGTGCGAATTACGGCGGTGGGAATGGTCGTGGTTTTCGCTGTCATGGTGGCTATCTATGCCCGCCGAAATTGGAAAGCGTGGTTATTGGTGCTGGTTACCCCACTGCCGCTGGTGTCCTATGTGGTGTGGGCTTCGCGGCATCTAACAGATGATGGCAGTTTTGGGGGCTATTTTGCCACGCAAAAGAAACATTGGAATACGGGCATTGACTTCGGGGTGGCCACTGCCCGGTGGGTCGCAGAGACAGTGACGGAAGCAACAGAGCCGGGATATTTGCTGTCCACGTTGGCTATTATCGCTGCACCGCTAGCTTTGTTTGCCGCTTGGCGGCAAGTGGACTTGGCGACGTGGCTTTTCTGCGCTGCGGTCGCCGCCAATATTTTGCTTTCCGATGGCATCATGCACTCCCGCCCCCGCCTCCTCTTACCGTTGGCAATCCTCATGGTTCCCCCAATTGTGTACGCGGTGCGGGTGTTGCCGCCGCGCATCGGCTGGCTAGCCTTAGCTGGCTGGGTAGCCTTTGGCGCGTGGTTTTCTGCCTACATGCTCGTCGTTTTCCCGTGGGCAATCTAGGCTTTGCTTTTCGATGCCCCCTCGACCTCATAAGGAAGGGGGCTGAGGGGGCATCGGCAAGCAAAAACTAGCCTGCTGCCTGCGCTGGTGAGGTTTTCTCAATGATGATGAATTTGGGGCGCAGCGGTTGGCGGGAGAGCACGATGGTCGCCCCGAGCATGACTACAACCGCGATGGCCATGACCGTCCAACCTGCCGCAGAGGAGACCTGGAAGCGTTCTTGCAACACGCCAATGCCTAAGGAAAACGCTACTAAAGGCTCCACGATGGTCATGGCAGGAAGTGATTGATTGAGCGAGCCTGCTTGGAAAGAATACTGTTGCATGATGGTTCCACAGCCAGCGGCGACGATGAGTAACCACAGCGACCACGACTGTAAAAGTGCCGGCAGTCCGTGGTGAACATAGGTATCTGCAACCGTCTTTGACAACATAGCGACGAACCCATACAGCGCCCCGCACGCAGCACCTAGTAGCAGTGCGCGAAAGCGTGCAGAATGCGCCGCGGAGAAAATCAACGCCGCGATGCCGCCAAAAACAATAAGAAGAGCCGGAACCCAATCATGAAGCGGGGGAGCCGCAATTCCCTGCACAGGGCGACCTAAAACAACCAAAACCGCCACCGCCAGCGTGAGCAGACCCGACCACAGAATCTCCGACCTGCCCATCTGCCGTTTTTGATACCACGCGGCCAACGGCAAAGTAAACATAAGAGAAAGCACCAAGATGGGCTGCACAATAAGCAACGTTCCAAATCCCAGGGCAATCATTTGCAAACCATAAGCCACCACTGCGCTACCAGTGCCCACCCACCACAGCGGATTGGACATGGCTGTGCGCATAACCTTGCCTACTGTGGACTGAACCGCGATACTTTGACGGACGACTGTGCCCCACGCAATGACGAGCGCGGAGCTAAGTGCGAAGAAAATTGCCAGTACAGTAGAAAGCACGTCTTATACCGTAATGAACAGAATCGAAGAACGGACGCATTGCCGTATCGATTCTGCTACATTTTCTCAGCACCTCGTGCTGAAGCGATGAGCTTTTCGACGTGTTCGCGAATCGAATCTGGAATTTGATTTTCATCGAGATGAAGGAATCCCTGGACTATAAGATCCCGGGAGGCGTCTTCAGACAAGCCAGTTGCCATTAAATAGTCGAGCTTTTCAGCATCAATCATGCCTACTGAAGCTTCATGGGAAAGTTGAGCACCAGCTGTTTTGGCGTGAAGAGCTGGCACGGATTCAATCTCACCATGTGGGCGGAGCATGAGGCCGTCACATTCCAGGAATCCATTAACCTGCGACGTTTGCGCAGTTAGCGTTGAGTGGTTTTTGATTAGCCCACCGTCCGAGACCATCCGAGCCACCTGCTCAGCTTGTGCTCCTGTGCCGGATAGCACAATTTCTTCATCTGAAATTCTTTCCGTTCCAGTTGGGGCTAGAACAATGGAGTGGCTTGTGCACGCTGAATCAGCAGCTAATTCTGTTCGCGATTGCGAACGATGGCTATGTACGGCTGAAACGGCGATAGAAACGGAATTGAGGGAAGCACCAACCCCCAGCTGGGTTCGACTATAAGAGTAGACGTTCATTTCTTCGCCCCACTTATCTATGTCAATACATCGAACTTTTGCTCCGTCGCCGATAAAGGTTTCGCTTACTGAAACGTGCGTGCCGTGCGTGAGGGCTGGGGCGACAGCAGAACCGCAAACATGGTCTACAACGGCATTTTTGCCGATAACGGTTATATCATGTGTGAATTGCCGTTCTTGTGGAACAGTCATGACGGTGAAGGATTGGACCGGCAAATTAACCGTAGCTCCGTCACGAACCCATGTAAAAGTTCCCAAAGGCTCCCGAGAAGACTCAAAAGCGCGGTGAAGCATGTCGTCCTCATCTGGAGAGATCTGGCTAAACATCAACTGCTGCACCCAAGGGAACTCAAGTAAGGCCTGAGAAAGGGGCATGATCACAATATCTGAGCTGTTTGAATCGAGAGTCTTAAAACTGTGATCGACCAGAATGCTGGTGGCTGCCCGGGTTTCTTCCGGGGACCAACCTACAGGTTCGAGAACATCACGATGAACAGCAAGCTGGCCTAGTTGATTGTGTACTTTGTTGCCCTGGGCAATTAGTTGGTTATGCGTGTCGTGCGGTGTCATTGGACATCTTCTTTCAGCAATGAATAGGTAAATGATATGGAGTGAAATGAGCCTAAATTTTTCTAGGCTTGTGCAGCTGCGGCGTATCCATGAGACTTGACGCGGTTGAAAAGTGTTGTGGCGTCGCCTGATGCCGCGATGCGACCATCGATAAGCAAATGCGCAGCGGTGGCATCTAGCCTGTCCAAGATGAACCCAGTGTGAGTGATTATGACAGCGGCTCTTTTGCTTCCATCGGGGAGGGGATCTTGCAGCAATTGCGCAATAGATTCAGCAACTACTTTGACCTGTTCAACGTCAACCCCAGATTCCGGCTCATCAAAGAGGCAAAGTCGTGGAGACTGCTCTGTAAGTTTGGCAATTTCCCACCGTTTGGTCTCCCCGCCAGAAAAGCCGATATTGATATCACGATCAGCAAGATGTGTGATGTCGAGCTTCTCAAGAGCATTTGTCTTTGGTGCACTAGTAGTGCGGTTAGATCTGATTGCTTGGATCAGGTGGTCTGCTGTAACTCCTGTCAAGCTCGGTGGACGCTGGAATGCCAATCCGATGCCTTCGTGAGCTCTTTCATCAGTGGGCATTGGGATGAGATTTTTGCCACGAAACAGTGCAGTTCCTTTGGTAATTTCAAAAGGCCTGATTCCCATTAGTCCACACAATAGTGATGACTTTCCGGAGCCATTGGGGCCTATAAGTATATGAATCTCGCCCGAGTTGATGGTGAGATCAACATTGCGGCAGACGGTATTCTTACCTGCCTTTATTGTGACGTCTTCTAAGTGAAGTAGGGGCTGGGCGGTCATGGTAATCCTCCTTGGAGGGTGGGTTGAAAGGCAGGGTGCGCACGATGGTTGTTTTTCCACGGCTTAGGTGCCAAGGCGGTGCGCATCTGGGTGCCTTTTAAATGGGTATGTTTATAAGGTTAGCCTACCCTCAGTTATAGGGGAAGGTTTGTTGAATAAATCACCCTTGCCTGAGTGAAACCCCCAAAGGGTCATCCAATCGATGCTGTGGCGGAAATAAATCTGGGGCTTTAGCTATTAGTGCGGCGCGCGGCACTGTAGTCTAAGTAAAGACTATCTGGTGATGGTTGTGGCACACCCTAGGAGCAGGAGGTGCCAATGAAAGTTCAAGGCGAAAGGCGGCAGTGAACCGTGGCCCTAATCGTGCAGAAGTACGGAGGTTCATCCCTCGAGTCAGCTGAGCGAATTCGCGCAGTTGCTGAACGTATTGTGGCAACTAAGAAGGCGGGCAATGACGTCGTCGTTGTGTGTTCAGCGATGGGTGATACCACCGACGAATTGCTCGATCTTGCAGCACAAGTAAATCCAGTTCCCCCACAGCGAGAAATGGATATGCTGCTTACCGCCGGTGAGCGCATCTCCAATGCTTTAGTTGCCATGGCTGTAAATTCTCTGGGTGCGTCCGCCCAGTCCTTTACCGGCTCCCAAGCTGGTGTGCTGACCACCGAGCGTCACGGCAATGCGCGCATTTTGGACGTTACTCCGGGACGCATCACGGAGGCGTTGGACGAAGGCAAGATCTGCATTGTGGCTGGCTTCCAAGGCGTTAATAAAGAAACACGAGATGTGACCACCCTTGGTCGCGGCGGTTCTGACACCACGGCTGTGGCACTAGCGGCTGCGCTGAAAGCCGATGTATGCGAGATTTATTCGGACGTTGACGGTGTGTACACCGCGGACCCACGAATTGTTCCCAACGCCCGTAAGCTAGACAAATTGTCTTTTGAAGAAATGCTGGAACTAGCCGCCGTTGGTTCCAAGATTTTGGTTCTGCGCAGTGTGGAATACGCTCGCGCGTTTAATGTTCCGTTGCGAGTACGCTCGTCTTATAGCAATGACAACGGCACCTTAGTTGCCGGATCTATGGAGGATATTCCTGTGGAAGAAGCAGTATTAACCGGTGTTGCAACTGACAGCTCAGAAGCCAAGGTTACTGTCCTTGGTATTTCAGATCGCCCAGGTGAGGCCGCTAAGGTGTTCCGCGCAGTAGCCGACGCCGAGATCAACATTGACATGGTGCTGCAAAACGTTTCCTCGCTTGCCGATGGCAAAACCGACATCACCTTCACCTGCCCCCGCGCCGATGGCCCACGTGCAATGGAAATCTTGTCCAAGATGAAAGAAGAGCTGGGCTGGGACAACGTTTTATACGACGACCAAGTTGGCAAGATTTCCTTGGTTGGCGCAGGTATGAAGTCCCACCCA
Organism: Corynebacterium sp.; assembly: GCA_034091885.1. GTDB lineage: Bacteria > Actinomycetota > Actinomycetes > Mycobacteriales > Mycobacteriaceae > Corynebacterium. Next base: position 40 of record JAXFXA010000091.1, on the reverse strand, counting down.
GGCGTCACTGCTGATTTCACTGAGGCTTTGCGCGATGCCG
>JAXFXA010000090.1:0-5057 GCA_034091885.1 Corynebacterium sp. | reverse complement strand
ATCCCGTCGTGAGAAACGTAGTGGCGGCAGCCACTAAGATCACAAGTCCCAGTTCACGAAGTGGAACTCCGGCACCTGCCATCATCGTTTTTCTTCCCTCTCTGTGAGTATCAACACTTCTTTTCCCAAGATTCCACTGCCGAACGGGCCCAATCAGGCTACGGTTTTACCGTTAAATAACTCTTTACCTAGTGTTGTTTTGGGGCCTGGTACGCAATTGCTCAGGAGACATTTGCAAAACCTCTGCAATGCGCTCCGCAGACAGCGCTGCTTCTCTGAGTAAATATGGCCATGGTCCAGACAAGTCAATGATCGTAGAAGACTCCCCAATGGGAGCGTCCCCACCATCAAGATAGACCGACACCGCGCTTCCCAGCTGTTCTTGTGCCATCTGCACCGTCGTTGGCGCGGGGTGTCCAGAGATGTTCGCAGAAGACACGGCCATTGGTCCGACGTCACGCAATAATTCAATTGCTACGGGGTGCAAAGGCATGCGCAACATGACTGTCCCGCGCGTATCTCCTAGATTCCACGGTAGCGACGGCGCTTGGGGAACCACTATAGAAAGCCCCCCGGGCCAAAACGCCTCAATGAGCAGACGTAACTGGTCGGTCATCGACGCTACCAAACCGACGGCTGTATCCCACGAACCTATTAATACGGGAACCGGCATATCTGGCCCCCGTTGTTTGGTAGCCAGTAACTTTGCTACTGCAGCATTGTCGAAGGCATCACATCCCAGCCCGTAGACGGTATCAGTGGGCATGACAACCAGATGGCCAGATTTAGCCGCTTTAGCTGCAAGTTCAAGGCCTTCTTTGCGGTCCTTCGCTTCAGCGCAGTTATAAACCTTGGCGTTCATCAGCGGACTCCTTGAAATGTACCAATTGTGACTGGGGTGCACATGGACTGGAAAAATGGCTTGTTCCAGTATTGCACGTTTGCCTGCTTTGTCTAAGACAGGCAGCACCATGAACAGGATGCTACGAGGTCAGCGTTGTTATTGGCTTGCGTGCGGTGACAAAGCGGGCTACACCGGCGAGGTCACAAAGGACTGAGACCTCTGCAAAACCTGCACCGCGCATAGCTTCTTGGGTAGCGTCCGATGTCGAATCATCATGCTCAATGCCTACATATCCTCCAGGTTTGAGCAGCTTGTCGATGCCTCCGAGCATCCGCGGAATCAAATCCATACCTGTCTTGCCTGAAAAAACGGCCATGTGGGGGTCGAAATAGACCTCAGGTTCCAACGATGGATTGTCCGGATCACTATCTTCCGGCACATATGGCGGATTGCTCACAATGAGATCGACTGATCCATCGAGGCCAGCGAGTATATCTGGAGCACAAACGTCTCCTTGTACGATTTTTACGTCTGTCCCCTCTAGGTTGCGGCGAGTGTAGGCGAGGGCGGCATCGGAAAGCTCTACTGCATAGATTTTAGCCTGCGGGCAATAGTGCTTAATGTATGCAGCCAACGCACCCGAACCCGCGCATAAATCAACCACCGTGGGGCTGCACAAACCTCGCAACTTCCCCACTGCCCAATCTGCCAGAGATTCAGTCTCCGGACGCGGAATAAATACCCCCGGGCCGACCTCCAAATCTAAAGGACCAAACGGCGCGAGACCTGTTATATGTTGCAACGGCTCACGCGTAGCACGGCGCGCAATGAGATTAAAGAAGGTTTCTGCCTGGACTGCATCTTCGTCTAAAGGTATGTCCATGTGGCCGGTTCCTACAACATGCGCTAGCAGCATGCGCGCATCCCATTCGGGAGAAGGAACCTTGGCAGAACAAAGGCGCTCAACGGCAACCGCGAGCGCCTCTCTATAGGTCAACATAGAAAATAATTCTATCCTATGTGCCTGCTGCTCCTCATCCTAGGAGTTGTCTGCTTCTAGACGTTCCGCACGCTCGCGCGCCTGCAACGCCTCAATCAAATCTCCCATATCGCCGTTGAGAACAGCGTCCAAATTGTTGGACTTGTAGCCAATGCGGTGATCAGTGATACGGTTCTCCGGCCAGTTATAGGTGCGAATGCGCTCAGAACGATCCATCGTGCGAACCTGCGAAGCACGCTGCTCCCCGGCCTCGGCTTCACGAGCTTCCCGCTCTAACTGATCCAGGCGAGCCTGCAGCACCTGCAAAGCACGAGCCTTATTTTGAATCTGCGAACGCTCCTTCTGACACGTCACAACCAGGCCCGTTGGCAAGTGAGTGATACGTACCGCTGAGTCGGTGGTGTTAACACCTTGGCCACCCTTACCCGAAGAGCGGTATACATCGATGCGTAGATCCTTTTCATCAATATCCACGGACGCGATTTCATCAGGTTCTGGGTAAACCAATACACCTGCCGCAGAGGTCTGAATGCGGCCTTGTGACTCGGTCACTGGGACTCGCTGGACACGGTGAACGCCGCCTTCGAACTTGAACACGCTCCACGCACCGTCGCGTGAAGGAGTCTTCGATTTGAACGCGATGGTCATGTCTTTGACGCCGCCAAGGTCCGACTCATTCAATCCAAGGACTTCCCAGGAGAAACCTGCTTTATCTGCAAAGCGCTCATACATGCGGGCAAGATCGCCTGCGAATAACGCTGCTTCTTCGCCACCTGCGCCGGCTTTGATCTCCATGATGATATCTTCGGAATCCTGCTCATCGCGCGGTGCGAGCAAGTCGGCTAGTTTTTCTTCTAGCTCTACTACGACAGTTTCCAAGCGTTTGGCTTCATCCTGGAACTCATGGTCTTCATACGCCATCTCTTGGGCATCAGCCAGGTCAGCCTTAGCCTGGTTGAGGTCATCGTTGACCACGATAATTGGACGCAGCTCTGCATAACGCTTAGATAGCTTCCGGAACTGGTTTTGATCACCAGCTACCTCCGGATCTGCCATCTGCATTTCAATGCCCTGGTACTCAGAGACAATGTCATCAACAATCGATACTTGGTTTGTCATTAGGAGTATTCCTCCTCATCCTTATCAGCTGCCATTGGTGCGGAACTTGCAACGCCCATAAGGAATTCGCCATTAGATTTGGTCTTCTTCAATTGCTTGATCAGAAGATCGATTGCCTGATGCGAATCCAAAGCAGACAAAATGCGGCGCAACTTAGTCATAATGCGTGCCTCTTCAGGAGCTAACAACAGCTCATCCTTACGAGTACCCGATGGGTTTACGTCTACCGCAGGGAATACACGACGCTCAGAAATCGAGCGGTCAAGCTTCAACTCAGCATTTCCGGTGCCCTTGAACTCTTCGAAGATGACTGTGTCACCAGTAGAGCCGGTCTCTACCATCGCAGTAGCGATGATGGTCAAAGAACCACCGTTTTCGATATTGCGGGCAGCACCAAGGAAGCGCTTCGGCGGGTATAGAGCATTAGAGTCCACACCACCAGAAAGAATTCGGCCTGAAGCTGGCGAGGAGTTGTTGTAGGCACGACCCAAACGAGTAATCGAATCTAGCAAGACCACAACATCTTTGCCTTGCTCGACCAGACGCTTAGCGCGTTCGATGGCCAATTCAGCGACCGCAGTGTGCTCTGCCGGTGGCCTGTCAAATGTAGAAGCAATGACTTCACCCTTAACGTTGCGCTGCATGTCCGTAACTTCCTCCGGACGTTCATCTACCAAAACCACCATCAAGTAGCACTCGGGGTTGTTAGTAGCAATTGCATTGGCAATGTTTTGCAAAATCGTTGTCTTACCAGCCTTTGGCGGAGACACGATAAGCGCGCGTTGTCCCTTACCAATAGGCATAATAAGGTCAATAACACGGGTAGTCAGCACATTAGACGTAGTTTCCAAGCGCAAACGCTGGTTGGGGTACAAAGGCGTCAACTTGGAGAAATCAGGACGGTCTTTCGACAGCTCCGGATCCAAGCCATTTACCTGGTCAACGCGCACTAATTGGTTGTACTTACGACGATTACGCCCATTGCCGTGAGTATGGGTACTACCGCCGACCTTGATCTGACCGGTGACAGCATCACCAGAGCGCAAACCATAACGGCGAACCACGTTGTTGTTTACAAAGACATCGGAGCTAGCAGCGCGGTAACCCGTGGTGCGCAAGAACGCAACATTGTTGTCCACGACTTCTAAGATGCCACCGACAGCTTGCAGTTCATCGCCCTCGCGGATCTGCAGATCACTGCTGTTGGAACCACCCTCATTGCGTCCGCGACGATTGCGACGATTACGGCGTCCACGGCGTCCACGATCGTCATCATCGTCACGTCCACCGCGGTCATCGCGGTTATTCCGGCCGCTCCGTTCAGAACGGTCACCGCGGTCATTACGATTATTGCGACCACGCCGCTCGTTGTTATCTCCGCGCTGAGGCTTGTCATTGTCAGTATTCTGACCATCTGCGTCTGCAGATGCAGGGGAAGAATCAGCTTCTCCATCGACTCCTGCTGAAGAAGAGTTTTCCTCATTACGATCAGCACGTTCGCGGCGAGATCCACGGTCCTCACGACGATTGTTGCGACGACCACGTCGACCGCGCTCGTTGCCGTTGTTATCGTCCGCAGCGTCTTCACCAGCAGTGTTGTTGCTTGAGGCGGTATCTGAATTCACATCATTCTCGCTGGCTGCAGACTCAGTAGCCTCAGCAGAGTCAGTGTTATCGAAATTATCAGCGTCTTCACGGTCGCCGCGTCGCGCGCGGTTTCGGCGTGCTCGACGCGCCTGCGAACGAGACTCATAGCGGTGGTCATCGTCGCCACCAGCGTGGGATTCCTCTTTGGACTGAGGTGCATTGTCAGGTGCTGCGTCCTCACCTTGTTCATCGCGAGAATTCTCTGCAGACCGCACACCACCGCTGCGGGTGGCGCGTCGTGAACGGCGAGCGCGACCGCCTGCGTTATCTGCGCCATCTTTAGCGTCCTGTGCGGATTCATCGCGCTGCTCTGACTGTGCTGGCTCAGCTATCGGCGCAGTAGCTGCCGCTGTATCTGCAACAGCCTTAGCCTTTGCTGGAACTGAACCGGTGACAATCGCAGTAATAAGGTCGCCCTTGCGTAGACCCGAAATCCCCCGCAGGCCC
>JAXFXA010000089.1:0-50510 GCA_034091885.1 Corynebacterium sp. | reverse complement strand
AAAAATAGCCAAAGATAGCGTGCATTTTCTCCACTAATCTGATTCAAGGTTTTCCTCTCTTAAAAGACGAAGCCTCAATACGGTACTTGGAACTTATTCGTAGCTTCGACTCTTTAAAGATCGGCTGAAACTATGGCTAGAAATGTCACCCACCTTAGAATTCGCGCAAAGTTTGATGGGGCTATTTGGCTGACTCCTGAGCAATGGGACACCTACCGCAGGTGTCCCCCAGTCCGATATGTTCGGCAAACACTGCTTTCCTCCATAGCAAGTGATAGCCAGGAAACATGCGGAGTTTGTCTGACTAAGGCTCCCTTATCAGAACTACAAGTAGCTCATCGAGTCGGTTTTACTGTTGGAGTCATCGACTGGGGTCTTACCCCAGACTGGCTAAACCAATCAGATAATCTCATGATTGCGCATCGCAAGGTCTGTAACTCTGCTTTTGAATTAACTCCATCGGATATTGCACGGAAACTTGTTGAGCTGGGCATAGACTACAACGATAGCCCTGCAGTTCGAAGTGGATTAGTCAGAATTGCTTATGATGCAAATTCAGACGAGTATTCAGTTCAGTATCACGAATCTGAATAGGCTATAAATCTAAAAAGATGCCGTAACCGAATAGCTTTTACAATAACGAAAATCTTGATGGTTACTGGAACCTCTAATTTTTCCTTTGACCCTTTGAATAGGAGCTCAATTTGCCAAAGCATTTTTGATTCCGCGGCATAGGGCTCTAAACCACAATCTTCCCCAGTTCCCTAGCCGATGTTTCTTCCAATCTGGAATTCACAATAAGACCAACCAATTTACCGATCCTCGGGGTAGTTCTGTACAGCTCGGTACTTATATCCTCCGCCAAAGCTCTATCAATAGCTTTTAGGAATTCTCAAGGCGCGCGCTCAGTATCCCCGGCGCGCGGGGTGGGGTTGGCTACCATCGTGATGTGGCTAAAGTTCTTCATCCCCTGTCTGTATCATTGGCTGATCCCGCGGCTATCTTGCCGGATTTGGAGGCGGCTATTTCTGGCGAAAAGGCGTTTTTGCCGGTGCCAGCGGAAGATCCCACTAAGGCGATGTTGTTGCGTAATACGCAACGGGTGGGAGAAGAAATTGCCAGTGATATTGCGCTAGTGGTTCCTACATCGGGGTCTACGGGGACACCGAAGGGTGCACAATTAAGTGCAGTTAATCTTGTGGCTTCGGCGGATGCTACCCATGCCCGGTTGGGCGGTCCAGGACATTGGGTATTGGCACTGCCTGCCACCCACATTGCCGGTATCCAAGTGTTGGTTCGGTGTCTGTTGGCAGGGGTGGAACCGGTGTGCGTGGATCTGAGTCACGGGTTTTCGGTGGAGGGGTTTGCATCGGCAGCCCAGGTGGTAGCAGACACCGGTGAGCAGGCATATACAGCGTTGACTCCTATGCAGCTAGCCAAGGCGATGGACTCGCTGGTAGGAATTGAGGCGCTGCGAGTATTTGACGCTGTGTTGGTCGGGGGCGCGACGTTAGATGAGCGTCTTCGCACATCGGCGCAAAAGTTAGATATTGCTGTTATTAGCACCTATGGATCTTCGGAAACCGCGGGTGGCTGTGTCTATGACGGGTATCCGCTAGACGGTGTGCAGGTCGAGGTCAAAGCGGGGCGCATTTATTTGGGTGGCCCGACCATCGCCCACGGCTACCGAAATGTGCCGGAACATGAGGCATTTGCGCAACAGGGTTGGTTTGCTACTTCCGATGGTGGCCAGTTGTGCAGCGGCAAGCTCGAGGTCACAGGCAGATTAGACAATATTATTGTCTCCGGTGGGTTGAAACTGCACCCAGAGGTATTGGAAGAAGCCCTTCATTCCATCCCTGGTGTGGATACCGCAGTGGTCACCTCTACCCCGCACCCACGGGTGGGTGACGCTATTGTGGCCGCCTATGTGGGTAACGCAACGCTCATGGACATTATGAGTGGGCTAGAAGATTTGGGCACACCACGCTGGCAGGTACCTAAAGACCTCAAGCGGCTACCCCAGATGCCACTTACTGTCACAGGTAAGGTGGACCGCCAAGCAATCCGTGCCCTGTGGCAGTCTTAACTTATGAACACATCGCGTCACTTTGGGCTCAACATCGTTGAGCACACGCTTACCCGCCCGTGGGATACCAGTGCTGATTCCTCCCGAGACAATACTGAGACTTTCACTCTCTTTGCACGCGAGTTATACCGCGATGGCGGAGAGAACAAGCCTGCGTTGCTCTATCTCCAAGGCGGCCCCGGCTATCCCTCTCCGCGCCCAGTAGGTGCACATGGCTGGATAGGGCAGGCATTGGATGAGTTCCGCGTCATCTTACTGGATCAGCGCGGCACTGGCAGGTCTGGGCGAATAGATGCCGCCAACTTAGACTCCGCGCCAGATTTTTCCCTGCTGCGCCAAGAACACATCGTTGCTGACGCTGAAGCGCTGCGGGAGCACCTCGGCTTGGACACATGGAGTTTGCTCGGGCAAAGCTATGGTGGTTTTTGTATCACAACGTATCTGTCCACCCACGCTGACCGCATCAAACACGCCTACCTCACGGGTGGTTTGCCTGGCTTGAATGCCAGCGTCGATGATGTTTACAACCTCACCTTTGACAAACTCAAAGTCCGTCATGATCGCTTTTACCGCGAATACCCCTGGACGGAAAACACAATCCGGGAGATCTGCCACCACTTGGACAACTCCTGCGAGGTTCTTCCCACCGGCGAACGCCTTTCTTCCCGCCGATTCCGCACCATCGGCATAGAGCTAGGCCGCACCCTTGGTTTCCACACATTGGCTTATTTACTGGAAGAGCCTTTCCACGCCAACACCGGTACCAAACGTCTGCGCACAGACTTCCTTACTGCAGTAGGCGCGCGGGTCAGTTTTGCACAAGCACCCTTGTATGCCGCCATCCACGAATCCATCTACGGCGGAATTGGCGCCACCGCCACAAAGTGGTCCGCGCACCGCATTCGTGAAACCAAACCAGGTTTTGCAGAAACCGCCGACCCCACCAGCAACGACCCTTTCTACCTCACTGGCGAGCACATCTTCCCGTGGCAGTTTGATGAAGACCCATCGTTGCAGCCCTTTAAACAGCGCGCGGAGGCCTTGGCGAGGTATGAGTGGAAGCAGGGGCCGTATCATCGGCAAGCTTTAGTTCATGCACCAGTGAGCGCTGCCGCCATCTACCTCGATGATATTTTTGTCCCCTTTGAGCTTTCCATGGACACTGCCGCAGCCTACGGCGACTTGCGCCCGCACGTCAGCAACCAGTTTGAACATGATGGACTAGGCCACGATGGCGCCGGGCTATTTACGCTCCTGCGCACAAAGGTAGACGATCATTAAAACCATCAACGGCTGCCTTCGCCGCAATAATCCCCGCGTAGTAGGTGGCATGAGGCTATAGATGACATGGCACAATAGTGGGCATGCCACTTTCGCCATCATCTACCCCTGCCACCGCGCGCGATTGGTGGGAAGGGGCTAGGCCTCACACCTGGGCCAACGCCTTCGCCCCAGTCATCGCAGGCTCCGGCGCAGCAGCCGCCATAGGATCCTTTAGCTTGCTGCGCGCTTGCTTAGCGATGCTCATAGCCTGGGCCTTAATCGTCGCCGTCAACTTTGCCAACGACTACTCCGATGGAATTCGCGGCACCGACGATGACCGCCAAGGGCCCCAACGTCTAACTGGAGGTGGGCTGGCCAAACCTATCCACGTAAAGCTCGCGGCATTTTTATTCTTCGGCGTCGCCGCACTCGCCGGCATCATTCTTCTCGCGCTCTCTGGTGCCTGGTGGATGCTCATTATTGGCGCGGCATGCATCGCCGCAGCCTGGTTTTATACCGGTGGCACCAACCCTTATGGCTACCGCGGTTTGGGCGAAGTAGCTATCTTTGTGTTCTTTGGCCTCGTCGCCGTACTCGGCACTCAATACACCCAAGCCGGAACCACCACTTGGACTGGCCTGGCTCTGGCAATGGGCATTGGCGGAATGAGCTCAGCCGTCAACTTAGCGAACAATATCCGCGATATCCCCTCCGACACCGCAACTGGAAAAATCACCTTGGCGGTGCGCCTCGGTGATAGAAAAGCTCGCGCGCTCTTTACCTATCTGTTGACTCTTCCTACGGTATTGACTCTATTTATCGCGGTAGGCTCCGCCTCTGCGGCAATGAGCGCAGGTGAGGCCACGCATTCCGGCCGCTGGGCGGCAATAGTAGGGCTGTTGTACATCCCCTTCGCGGTCAAGGCCGTACGCACCGTAAACAGCGGAGCTCGCGGTCTGGACCTTGTCCCAGTGCTAGGGCTTACCGGCCGTGCCATGTTGATCTGGTCTATCCTCACTGCGTTTTCCCTCGCAGCTTTTTAAACCGCGCAATTTATCGAAGGAATTCTCAATGCTTGGAGTGCTCACTGGGTTCGCCATCATCTTCGCGGTCATCGGTGTGGGATGGATCCTATCTAAAAAGAAAGTCATCCGCTCTGATACCGAACGGTTAATGTTCAACCGCGTCGCATTCTATGCGGCTACTCCCGCACTGTTATTTACTTCAGTGTCAACATCGGATCCACAAACATTCCTCTCCCCTGTAACACTCATAGTCGCCGGCGCTACGGCACTAGTCTCGTCGATTTTTTGTGCACTATTTTTCCGCCGTGGCCGGGCAGTAATGGCATCGGGCGCGGGTGCTGCCAGCTATTTCAACTCCGTCAATATTGGTCTACCCGTCAGTATGTACGTCGTAGGCGATGCAACCTACGTCGTCCCTATTGTGATGCTACAGATGGTGGTATTCGCTCCAATCATCATTGCAGCATTATCCGGCCAACCTCCACTGAAATCAGTAGGAACCGGTCTGCTGTCTCCTGTGGTGGTTGCGCCACTGCTCGGCTTGGTCGTTGCAATAAATGGCTGGGAGATCCCAGTATTTATTTCCGAACCTATCCGCATCCTCGGCGGCGCCTCCATCCCCATGATCTTGATGAGCTTCGGCGCCTCCTTGACCAGCTCAGGTGTCCTGTCTGATCCGAAAGCGCGTCCTGTTGTGATCGCAGCCAGCGCGCTGAAACTCATCGGCATGCCAGCTATTGGCTTTGGCCTCGCCACATTCTTCGGTCTAGGCAGTGACCTCGTGTGGGCCTGCACAGTATTGTGTGCCCTACCGACAGCACAAAACGTCTACAATTACGCAGCAACTTTCCAAAACGGTCAGACCATTGCCCGCGACACCGTATTCATCACGACCTTTGCATCACTGCCGGTCATGCTGGCCATTGCGCTTTTGTTTGGGCGTTAGTTCCCGTTAACTCCTCACAGCAGTTTCGGCATCAGCTTCCCCACGACCAGCAAGCTCCCGCTGTACCCATTCTTTGTGCTCACGACGCTGACGGGAGTATTCCGCCAAAGCTTCCGTCGCCTCAATGCGCCAGGAACTGAAAATCAACATGCTCAAGGGTAATGCTACAAACAGCGCCAACAGCGCAGTAAAGACCAACGGCACGGGAGTACTCATTGCCACTGCAATCAGTTGGATAATGGCTGTTAATGCGATAAATAGTACTACTCGCGCCGCACCGTATTTCACGATTGCTTTACGTGAGGCTGCGCGTACCTGCGGGTCTACTTCTTTCACAGCTGACCAGTCTACCTTTCTGCCGTAATATGGACGGCATGGGTCGTATTCTGTTGTTTTTACTTTTTGTTCTCGCCGCCGTCTTAGTGTGGAAAGCCTTCGGCCCGGGTTCATGGAAACGGAACCAGCCCGAAGCTGGCAACGCGCCTGCTGTAATCAAGGGGCCTGATGATGACGAGGAATTTCTGTGGAACCTCGAAAAAGAAGCCTTTAAACAACGCCGTGCCCGCGAACGCGCTGCCGAAGAAGCACAACGCAAGAAAAACCAACAACACCGGCCGCAGTCTGAATCTTTAGACAGGACGTCTGAAAACCCGCTTGAAGGCGAAGACAACACTGACCACGACGCTTAAATTTCGTTTCAGCCGCGGGCTTGCAAGATTACTTCTAGCCCAAGCACATCAGCCACCGCGATAACTTTTTCCCACCGCACACCTTCACCGCCGTGCTCGATAGTGTGCAACGTTGACCGCGACACCCCAGCGCTTTCCGCAACCGCGGCTTGAACCAGACCGCGCTCACGGCGTCGTGCAGCAAGCAGTTCTCCAAGTGCCAACAGCGTCGGATTGTCGCTGGCAGGTTTGCCCTGCTTCTTCCGAGTGGGGTTGGTTTGTTTGTCTGCCGGGTTCATCGTCATAGTGGATCTTTAATGCTCTTTCTCACTACTCATGAGACTTGACGCCAGACACGTTAGGGATGGCATTGAGCAGTAGTGCAACTGGGAAATAGGGATAGGTTCAATCCTAATTCCTAGAGCTTCGAACTATCTCCAGTTTTTGAAAAATTGATTTGATGAACTTCTGCACGGCCCTGCGCACAGCAGAAAAGTGTTTATTTAGTTTAAACCTGCATAGGAATGCAGACCGGAGACAACCATATTGATGAAAAACAGGTTGAAAATCATTGTCGCCAAAGCCGCGACGTTGATCCATGGGGCGAATTTGCGCCATGACGGCGTAGCCCGAGCATGTAAATATGCGGCGTAGAGAATCCAGGTGGCAAAGGATACGGTTTCTTTCGGGTCCCAACCCCAGAAACGTCCCCATGTGGATTCCGCCCAAATCGCCCCAAGAATAATTCCCAATCCCAAGGTTGGCAACGTCACCACGGCAGTACGGTAGGCCATTTGATCCAACTTTGCCGCGCTGGGCAAAGGCTTGGCCAACATACCTAAGAAACCACGTTCTTTACCCTTGGGTTGGTGTACCCGCAGCAAATGCAGCAATGAGCCGATTCCGGAGACAATACCGATGGAACCACCAAAGCTAACAATGGTCACATGCACCGGCAGCCAATTGCTTTGCAGTGCCGGAACAACAGGAGCAGATTCAGCATAGAGTTTGGTAGAGCCGTAAAACATCAAAGCCAGCAGTGGGGTCAGCAGCCATGGCCATAACGTGCGCCATTCTTTGCGCTGCATCACTAGCATGACCACAACCATGACGCCGAAAGTAATCATCAGCATGTATTCGTAGAGGTTGCCCAAGGGGAATCGCCGCACTGCTAGGCCACGCAAAATAATAGACGCAAGATGCAGGACAATGCCCACCCACAGCAGGGATTGGGTCATTCCGCCAATGGTGTCTACTTTGCGCTCTTTGTGTGAGAGTGCATCGGCAGTCATCGGTTCTGATGCCTGTGCTCCTGCGGCCGCTCGAGCACGCTGAGCATCGATGACGGCCTGGATACGTCCGGAGTAGATGAGAGACAGCAACAATCCCACGGCATAAATGACGAAAGCTGTTTGAAACGCAATGTCTGAAAAATTCGACAGATTTGCATCAATCGGCATGGAAACCCTATCTTTTGATAACTCATCCACCGCCGCTAAACCGGCGCTGAAAAGGACGTAGATCTAAACTGTCATCCTACCTTTTGACCACAGCCAACCCAATTCTAATCATCGGAATAGATGCGGTCTTCCTCAACTTCGTCAGGGTCGGGTAGGTTCAAGACTTCGCGGTGAATCGCAGCGAATTCCTCAGACCACCCAGCTTTGTCTGTGCGGGCCAGACCGCCTATTTCTACCAGTGTTAGGCCATCAGCGCTTTGCCGAAGCCGGACCCAGATACGCCGCCGTTTGATAAGCAAAGACGTAACCAACGACACCAGCATGACCAGTGCAGATGCTAAAACCCACATCTGTGCAGGGTCATAGGAGATCTGGAAATTGGCGTATTCGTTGGCACCCTCAAACGTTATTTCCGTGCCGTCATCCAGTGTCACAGATTCGCCTGCGTTGAGGTTCACACGTTCTATGCGTTGGAGCTGTCCGGAATGGACTAGGGACATGTCTAGGTCAAAAAGTGATTGGGCACGGCCCGTGTCCAAGCCGGCGTCGCCTCGGTAGACATCGATAGCAACTGCGGGATCATTCATCGCCGGATAGCCGGATGCCAATAATTCGCCGTTAGCCCCTTGCCAATTCGCTGTGGGGGCAAAAAGCCCCTGAATAGCTAGCTGATTTTGCCGGCGCTCATAAAGCTCTGGGTACATTCCCGCGGGAGGATCAAAACGCATCACGCCAGAGGAAAGGAAAAACACCATATCGTCAGGTCGCCACTGCACCGTTTGTGTTCGCGATTCCCCATTTTGCCAGCGCACTGTGAAAGTGGGTGCAAAGCCGTGTCCTTGTAGGTACACGCGATTATGTGCCAGGCGTAGAGGGTGGTTGACTTTTAGCTCGTACTCATCCCACGTCGCAGGATCAGTGTAAATGTCTTCTCCCTGTGCATAAGAAAGATTGGACGTAAACATCTCGGCTTGCCCGTTGGGCAGGTAATCTGCGATGAAACCATGGGCTTGAAAGCAAAATGGGTGCAGGCCGGTACCATCGAAAAGCGCTCCAGCTCTAAAGGAGTCGTAGTTAGACAAAGAGGTATTACAAAACTCTGGAGTCTGTTCGAGCTGGCTCGAACCGGTATTGGTCACCACAATGACCTGGCCCTCATAATGCAGCAGACGGCCACACGCCATGGACACCAGCACGGCAACCAGAGAAATATGGAAAATCAGGTTGGCTAATTCGCGTCCATAGCCGCGCTCGGCCGAGATGGAATACGCTCCCGCGCGATCACTTTCCGCATTCGTTTCTGCTATCCGCCACTTCTGTAGCGAAGACTTCACTACTAGTTGCATTTCCTCGAAAGAGCGGTCCGTTATCCCCTCCGCGTGCAACGGCAAGCGGAAAAGATTCTTCGGGGCACGGGTAGGCGGCGTCTTCCAGGCCTTATAGTGCTCCCACGAGCGCGGAATAATACAGCCCACCAAAGACACCATGAGCAGCACGTAAATGGCGGTAAACCAGGTGGAGTTGAAAACATCGAAAAGCTCAAGCTGATCGTAGATTTCTGCCACTTTGCCATTGGCTGCGATGAAATCATTTACGTTCGACTCATTGAGATCGCGTTGTGGCAACAATGAGCCGGGCACCGCAGCCACAGCGAGCAAGAAAAGCAGTGCCAACGCCGTGCGCATGCTGGTCAACCAATGCCAGGATTTACGCCACCACGTAAGAAGTGTTTTCACTGCATTCTCCTTGTATTAATGCTACGTATTAATTCCATGCATGAGTTACGCGGCGGTTAAATCAACGTGGTCCCATATTCGACAGTCCACTGCCGAATAATGCTAATGAAACTACCCCACACACCTGTAACTAGAGCCAGCCCTACCAGCACCATGGTGATACCGCCGGCTACTTGGATAGTCCGCGAATTGTGGCGAAGGAAATCTATTCCGCGCATCGCCCGCGCAGATCCGATTGCTACTAAAACGAAGGGCAGCCCCAAGCCCAAGCAATAACCAATGATCAATAGTGTTCCGCGCGCCGCAGTCATACCTTCCGTGCCTGCCGACACAGAAATTATTGCTGCCAGTGTCGGGCCAAGACACGGTGTCCATCCAAGGGCAAAGACCCCACCGAGCATGGGCGCACCCAGCCAATTAGTCCACCGCCGCGGTGCAATGCGGGTATCACGCTGCATAAACCCTATACCGCCCATAAAGACGATGCCCATCACTATGGTGATAACACCACCGATGCGCATCAGCATTTCCGCGTTTAGAGTCAATACGGATATAGCGCCGAACACCGACACCGTGGCCAGCACAAATACCACGGTAAAACCACAGATGAATAACAATGCTGAGCCCACGACTGCCCACTGCCGGCTGCGCCCCGAATACGTTTCATGAGTGTCACCACCGTGACTGGACACTGGGGATTCCGCCCCCACCAATCCCGCTAAATAGGACATATAACCAGGTACGAGCGGCACAACACACGGCGAAGCAAAAGACACCAATCCTGCTATTGCCGCAGCACACATGGCCACAATCAGCGGCGCGTTTGTAGCAGCCTCCGCAAATAATGCACCAATTTCTGTCATAGCCAGACTTTTCCTTGCTGTGTTTAGATTTCTTGCTTGAGCTTTTCGATGACCCCAAGCACATCCTTATCCTCTACCGCCCGCAAAAACACTGCTGCTGGTCTGTGCTGTTTGTCCAACACGATGGTGGTAGGAATAACCGAGGTAGGTACCCCGCCCAACGCGCTGGCCGTTTTAAAAGGTGGGTCATAGATCGAAGGGTAGGTCACCCCGTTGTCCGCTACGAAGTCGCGCGCAATCTGTGCGTTGTAATCGCGGACATTGATGCCCAATACGGTGCCGATACCTTGTGCCTGCAATTCATCCTGGATTCTTTGCAGATCATCTACTTCTGCGCGGCACGGTGCGCACCATTGCCCCCAGGAGTTAAGGACCACAATCTCACCAGAAAAATCTTCGAGAGCAACCGTGTGACCTTCCTCCATTAAGGACGGCCCAGATAGGGTCTGAAGTGGCTTACGGTCAGCCTCGTCATAGAAGATTTCCTGCTGCCCACCGGGAGTAATAAATTCAAAGGTTCCACCCACTGCTACCGCAGAACGCGCAGCTTCTGGGTCCTGCGCGCAGGAAGTCATTGTCAGCGTTGCGCACAGCGCGCCACCTATAAATAGCAACCGAGAAACCGTACGTCCTAAGTTTCGCGGCACAGTGGAGTTACCCTGATACACAGCAATGTTAGATACAGACATAGGATGTCTTAGAGCTCGTGAGCTGGGGAAGCATAGAAAATATCAGTGATTTGATCCTCGTGAAATACCAAGGACGTTACTGAGGCCAAAGCACATTCTCGCATCCACGGAGCATGAGGCAACCGCAGGCCCAACACTGCACGCTGCACCATGACAATAGGTAGTTGATGGGATACCAAAATGGCCTCATGCCCTTGTGCTTTTTCGCGCGCTCGCTCAACGGCTGCGAACATGCGCGCTGCTACTTCATCATAAGGCTCACCCCAGGTAGGAATGAGCGGATTGCGCAGTTGTGGCCAGAACTTCGGGTTCCACAATGCGGAACGAAGACCCTTAATGTGTAGTCCTTCAAACTCATTTCCGGACTCAATGATGTCATGTTCCACGTCAATTTCTAGACCTGTCACTTTGGCAATCGGCGCAGCTGTCTCTTGCGTGCGCTGCAGCGGTGACGCCGCTAAATATGTAACATCATGGTCTGTGAAAACCTCGGCAGTTTTCTCCGCCATTGCACGTCCACGGGTGGACAAATGGTAACCCGGAATCCGGCCATACAAAATTCGACCGGGGTTGTGCACTTCTCCGTGCCGTACAAGGTGGACAATAGTGGTAGTCATGTCAGCTTTCCTTTCTTAAAAGCCCAGTTTAAAAGCTAGATTCTTGTTCCTGTTTTCCAGCATTATTGCTGGGCTTGTGCTGCTGCAGCTGCTTTCGCTGCCTTAGCTGCTGCGGCTTCGATGATGGCAAAGTCATCATCGCCCAAAGCGTCTGAGACAAACCACGTCTCAAAAGCACTCGGTGGGACCATAACTCCGTTGGTTAATAACTCATGGAAAAACGGCGTGAAGCGGAAGGTATCCACTTTCTTCATATCAGCAAAGTTGCGACCTTCGCCTTCAGCAAAGCGGATAGACAACATGTTTGATGCTCGCTGAATGTGATGTGCCACGCCCTCGGTCTCTAAAGCTGTAGACAAAATACCTGCTAGGCGGTCTGCATGGGCTGCAAGGCGGGGGTACAAGGAGGCATCTGCAAGATTAAGCGAAGCAAGCCCCGAAGCAACCGCTACCGGATTGCCTGACAGTGTTCCTGCCTGATACACCGGACCTGCCGGTGCAAGAAATTCCATGATGTCCTTGCGCCCACCAAAAGCCGCAGCGGGCAAGCCACCAGAGACAACCTTGCCAAACGTAACCAAGTCACCGGCCACACCATCAACCCCAAACCAACCCTGGTAACTAGTACGAAAGCCGGTCATGACCTCATCGATGATGAGCAACGCACCACACGAATGCGCTACTTCCTTCAGCTGTTGGTTAAAGCCCTCTTGCGGCGCCACTGTACCCATATTCCCGGCCGCTGCCTCTGTAATAATGCAGGCAATTTCTCCCGGGTTGTCTTCAAAAGCTTTGCGCACAGCCTCGATGTCGTTATAAGGAACAACGATCGTGTCCGCCGCCGCTGCTCCCGTGACTCCAGGAGTATCAGGCAAAGACAACGTTGCCACGCCAGAGCCTGCCGATGCCAACAACGCATCCACATGTCCGTGATAGCAACCATCAAACTTAATAATCTTCGCGCGTCCCGTAAACCCGCGGGCAAGGCGCACGGCCGTCATCGTGGCTTCGGTTCCGGAATTGACCAAACGCACCTCATCAACAGCGGTACGACGAACAATTTCCTCCGCCAATAGCGTCTCCCCAGGAGTGGGTGCGCCGAAACTAAGCCCACTTTCCGCCGCAGCCCGCACGGCCTTCACAATCTCTGGGTGAGCATTACCGTGAATCATCGGCCCATATGAACCGACCAAATCCACATATTCATTGCCGTCCACATCAAAGAGACGGGAGCCTTTCCCTTTGACCATGACGCGAGCTTGTCCCCCCACTGCGCCGAATGCGCGCACCGGCGAATTCACCCCACCTGGAGTAACTGACAACGCGCGGGCAAACCACTCCGCTGACTTCGCCGTCGCTGCTGCCCCCGCAGTGGAAGAAGCAGGGTTATGAGAACCAGACCCAGAATTAGACATGGTCTACATTGTACGGATTTAACGCCCATACAAAAGCTGGAGTAGCAGTTCTTCGCGCTGCACTCATCCCGAACGTAGATTAGGCTAATTCCCGCAGGCTGCACTCTTGGCATTATCGGGGGATAACCACAAGAGCTTGGCAAAACCATCACCACACTCTAGGCAGCCCACGTCACTACTTCCGGGGGAATTTCAGTGTCTATTTTCAACCCAACCAGCTCACGACCTTTAATTGCACTATCGATTATGACTGCGCTACTCATTCTCATTTTATTCTTAGCCTCGTGTGCAACACCCGAGGCAGCCACAGCTGTCAACTCTGCACACCCTTCCACTGGTTCCTCTGCCCAGTGGCAGCCACTTAGCGCGCCCGCACCGCTAAGCCGCGGCACGAATACCGTATCCAGCGCTCTTTCTTCCACCACAGCACCGGCTGCTGATGCGAAAAACGATGAAGCCGCTGACGCCTCAGCAGATGAATTCGAAACAAACCTACTTACACACAGCAAAAAGCCGCTAACCACTCCACCTGCACAGTACGGATCACTACGGACTCCACCCCCGCAGCCCGCCCCTGTACCAGCACCGCGTCCACAGCCAGCACCCGAACCCGATCCTGCGAAACCTCACGGTTTGATTCCTTCCTACATTCCGCTACCAGAACTCCCCGGAAATATGGAGATCAACCTGCCCGCTGCACCTCCGCCACCCAGTGTTCCTACCTATATTCCGCTGCCTCAACCGCCCAAGGTTCCTACGTACATTCCGTTGCCGTCACTGCCCTAGCTAGCTTTATCAAGGACGTTTGTGAACGTGTCACCAGTTTCCAGAGACGTTGTTTCAATCAAAATCTTCCCATCGGCAACCACACAGGAAGAAAGACGATAATTTTATTATCTTTACAATTTGACGATTGATCCGGAGATTTGAAGCACGTCTTACTCCCAGCTTTACGAGGATCTTCTTGTGCCACTCGTCGCACTTGGGTGTCTTTCATAGCCCAGGCCGGGTAGCTAGCATCAATGGCTTTAAGTACTGATAGCAGGTCATTGAGGCGTCCTCGGACATTGGTTTCCAAGAGGTTTTCTTGGTGTGATACTCGGTTCCGTAAACGCGTCAGCCGTTCGATCTTCTTCCCAATGTCTTCCCTCCATTGGTCTTCAATGCCAGCGTTGGGGAAGGCGCGGTGCAAACACTCCTCCCACAGCATCTTCGCGTTTGAACGATGATCCGGTAATGCCTCTCCCATAAGATTCGACCAATTACCTAACGTGAGTTGGGCTACCACATCATCATGGCTAAGGGGTGCATTCTTGCGTGCGTGCCTATTGGCTCGACGCTGAGATTCTTTCTGAGCCCACTTCCTGGCCTGCCTTATTGGCCCTTTGAACATGTCGTACAACAACTGCCCTGATTGGTGTTCAAGGGCCCAGTCTCTGTGGCCCTTTTCCTTGAAGTTCCAGTCCCGAAGTGCATTATTCATAGCATTGCGTGTTAGAACCTCAAAGTAAAAAACTGAGAGTGTAAAGCGCCTGCCAACCGAGTATTCCATCGGTAAAGTGCTACTGCCTTTTCTATATCTTCTCCTGCAGCCATGTAGTACGTTTCGAAGCGGGCAGCTCCGAGCATAGTGTCTAGTTCACTTTTGGACTTCATGGGATGATTGATATTCTCAAGTTTGTGAGCGTCAGTGTAGATTGACGCACCATACCCCACGACCTCAAGCCTTGTGCTTGGGGTCGTTGAATTTTACTTACGCGGTAAACTAACCCGTTCCAAGGATCGTTGCAATATCTTGATGGAGCAAATCGAGATCCGGGTAGAGCCCTCTCACTATATCAATGAAGTATTCTTGACCACTTCCTCAACAAGAATGAACGCCGCCTAAAACTGCCAAGGGGAGTTAACTAAGCGTTGCGCAGGCTCCGAGCGGTAGAGCGGGCGTCAGCAATAACGGCAGGTACACCGACACCGGCTGCCCAGGCGCCAACTACTTCGATTCCATCGACGGTGGCTAACTGCTCACGAACTGCAGCAATGGTTGCTAGGTGGTGTTCATCGAATCGTGGAATACCACCGAACCAACGCTGAGTGTAGATTTCACTGACGCCGGCTTCACGGGCGTCAAATCCGGTGATGGTCTTCAGATCATCGAGCGCGTAATCCACCAACACGTCTTCTTCCTCACGAGTGATGGCGTCTTCACCGAACCGGCCAAAGCTGGCGCGAATTAAGGCGCCGTTGCCAACGCGTTCTTTAAGGTGCGGCCACTTGTTTGAGCTCAGCGTAAACGCCTTGACGTGCACGCCGGGCTGGTCGGCGGCAACCAAAATGCCGGAAGCTTCCGGTAAGCCGGCATCGCTGTCAATTTTCATGCCAACGACGGCAGAGCTGGCTAGCTTCACCTTTTTTAATTCCTCCGCAGCGGCCGGTGCCACTTTGGTGAGCAACCGCGCAGTGGTCGGTGCAGGAGTTGCAATAATAACGTGGTCATACGGCGCGGTATCTTTATCAACTCCCATGCCGCTAACGTTGAGTTTTCCGTCTTTAGTGCGCTCAACTCCAGCGACAAAGACCTCTAGGTGAATGTTCGCACCAGACTTTTCCGCCAAAGCCTCATACAAGGTGGCATACCCGTCGCGGAAAGCTTGAAAGACCGCGGGACGTGGTGGCTGTGCAGCCCCCTCAGCAGGAGCAGAAGATGCTTGTGCCGCAGGTGGGGTGAAGCGTTTTTCAACCAAGGCCACAGCAGCGCTCAGTGTTACCGGCTTTCCAGAATCAGCCAATTCATCGAGTGCAGCAGCCAAATAAGGCACAGTGGCGCGCACACCCAGGTCATCAGCCTGGCAGGAATACACCCCGCCGAGCAGTGAAGACACAATACGGTCAGCTACCTCGGCCCCATAGCGCTCACGCACTAGCTTGCCGATGCTCCTGTCTTCCCCCACCTCCCACTTAATGGGTTCTGCGTCTGCTTCAGCAGCAATGCGCTCAATGGTGTCCGCGGACACGATGTCTTTCACCGGTTCTGGCGAAGACGGAATGCCCATCACACCTCCCAGAGGCAAGGGCCGCAATTCGCTTCCGCTGTAAAGAAGTGGACGCAACGGCGAAGGGGCCACGAAGGCATCGGCAAGCTCTAGCTCTTTAAAGAAGTCCGTGGCGTCTGCTCGGCGCGCAAGAAAAGCCTCTGCCCCCATGTCTGTGGGGCCATCGTTAAATGGAACCGTAAACAACTTGCCGCCAATACGGTCAGCAGCCTCAAACACGTCAACGTGGGCGGCCTCCCGCAGCTCATATGCTGCCGTCAAACCTGCTAGGCCTGCGCCAATAATAGCTATACGCACTGGTAATTAACCTTCCTTGTGAATTATTTCAACGGCACGCGTGATAGCTTCCGCATTAGTGGTGGGCAAAACACCGTGGCCCAAATTCCAAATATGACCCGCCGCGTGACCGGCCTGTTGAGCAGTGGAGACCTCGTCCCGAATGCGGCGCACCGCAGCGCGCACGGCGTCATCGCTGGCGAAAAGTAACGCTGGATCGAGGTTGCCCTGCAAAGACTTAGGCCCAGCTGCCGCGTGAATGCGCGCCGCCGCATCATTCATGCGCACACGATAATCAACACCAACGACTTCCGACCCTGCCTTAGCCATCGAACCCAGTAATTCACCTGTGCCCACACCAAAGTGAATACGTGGAATGACGCCTGCGACGTGGTCCAAAATCTGCGTAGAATACGGCAGCACGAACTCGCGGTAATCATCATCGTTGAGGTAGCCCGCCCACGAATCAAATAATTGCATGACGTCAATACCGGCATTGACCTGGACGTCCAAAAATGCCGTGATTGTGGGAACCAGCCGCTCCATTAGCGCATGCCACGTATCAGGATCGGAGTGCATAAGTGCCTTTGTCTTTTCATGGTTGCGGGACGGGCCACCCTCTACCAGATACGATGCCAACGTAAACGGGGCGCCGACAAAACCAATAAGAGCCTGCGTATCCGTCAGTTCATCGATGATGATACGAATACCTTCCGCCACCGCGGGGACATCCGAATCCAAAATAGGAAAATTCTTCACATCTGCAGCCGTACGCACCGGCACGTCCAACACAGGCCCCCTGCCAGCCACAATGTCTATGCCCACGCCCGCGGCTTTCAAAGGAACCACGATATCCGAGAACAAGATCGCAGCATCGACATCATGCCGGCGTACCGGCTGCAGCGTGATCTCCGCTAATAACTCCGGCATAAAACACGAATCCAACATCGCAATGCCTTCACGCGCCTGCCTGTACTCAGGCAAAGAACGCCCTGCTTGGCGCATAAACCACACGGGCGGCCGCGATGGCTTTTCTCCCCGCGCGGCCTGCACGATAGGGGCATTGTCCACATTGCGTTTTGGATTGGGTTGAGACATGCCAACTATTATGCCCTAGCCTTAGTCAAAGTTTGATTCGCAAAAACTAGCGCTAATTATCCCAGCGAGGCTGCCCGGACTGTTGAGCAAGGAAGTCATTTACCTCTGGCCGGTACATAAACAGCAAACACAATGCCAACAGCACAGGAATGACAATCAGCACGAGCCCAGCAATGCCAATGAGAAAAGCGGCAATGTTCATAAACAGGGCAACTATCACAGCCCCCGTGATAAGCCGCCGCACGAACCTAGAACCGCTGGGCACCTGTGGAGCGAAAAGCGAGAACACCACGGCTAGAACAATATTTGTCCACGCCACCAACAGTGTGTTGAACCGAACCGGCCCCGGCTGAGCTATCTCCGGTTGGACACCCAAACCAAAGATTCCTACCAAGCCAGCGCAGACCATACAGATGGAAACCGCAATGAACAACCAATATGCCCACCGCAAAGCCCTAGGCAGCTGCTGGCCGCCTACCGGCGGAGCTTTCCGTCTGCGGTTGTAATCAATGGGACCTGGGCGCTGGTTGTCATCGTTCACGCTATAATCTCTTACTTTTTATCCGTTTTGTCGCGGTTGCCACGCCGGTCCTGCTTGTCATTTTCGGCGTGTTTTTTGCCACCCGAGCGCCAGCGTTTAAGCATGCCGGAAAGGGTGCCAAAATCGTCATCGCTCATAGCTGAGCTGGATGAGGACTTCTTCTTTTCTGCTTGTGCTTCACGTTTTTCGCGAGCGCGCTCTTCCATGAGCTTCTTTTGTTCTTTTTCCAACTCACGGATCTTTTCTAGCTCCCCGGTGTAATCCAGGGTCTCTGTACGTGAAGCGAAGATGACGCACAAGATTCCACCGACGCCAGCCAGGATTTGCACCACGCCGTCGAGGGCGAACAGCCAATCTGGTGCTGCCGATGCTGCGATGGGCTTAGACAAAAAGACCATGAGTATGCGGAAGGCAAAATAGAGGGAGAAAATAAACATTATTCGCCGCGCGCCGGCAACATATTTTCCCTTGTCCGCGAAAGTGCGCACTGCCCATGCCAAAACCCCGATGATAACTAGGGACAAGATGGTTGAAAAGCCAAAAGCGAACCAAGCGCTGGCTCGCGTGAATGCCTCCGGCAGCGCGGAATCTTGTTCAAAATTTTTGCGTGCCATCGCTTGCACGATGTCAATATTGACAACGGTGATGACCGCCGACACAATCTGGTGAATCAGTTCACACGCTACAACGGCCATCATGAGCGTGACCAGCAGACTTACTACCTCAGGACGCTTGTGGTCGCCAGGTTCTGGTGCGCCGGCTGCGTTATGTCCAGAGGTGTTCTGGGCTGAAGTCTGTGGCTTGAGGGGTGGAATGCTGGTCACGGTATGTTTAATGCTTTCCTTATCGCAGTGCGCGGGCTGCCTCGACAGCATAGTACGTGAGAATCTGATCTGCACCGGCCCGTTTGATCGATGTCAAGGCTTCCATCATAACGGCATGTTCATTAATCCAGCCATTAGCGCCGGCTGCTTTAATCATGGCGTATTCACCAGATACGTGATAGGCGGCAACGGGAACGCTGGAACGCTGTGCCACTGCTGCAAGAACATCCAGGTAAGGCAGTGCAGGCTTGACCATGACAAAGTCAGCGCCTTCCGCGATGTCAAGGTCTACTTCCAACATGGATTCACGGAAGTTCGCTGGGTCTTGCTGATAGGTACGGCGATCCCCCTGCAATGAGGAACCGACAGCTTCACGGAAGGGACCAAAAAAGGCTGAGGCATACTTTGCTGAGTACGCCATAATGGCCACATCGCTAAAGCCAGCTTCGTCGAGTGCTTGGCGGATGACACCAATCTGGCCATCCATCATTCCCGAGGGGCTGACTAGGTGAGCCCCAGCGCGCGCCTGCGCCAACGCCATCGCAGAGTAGTGCACCAAGGTGGCATCGTTATCAATGCGCCCTTGGACATCGACAACTCCGCAGTGGCCATGATCGGTAAATTCGTCGAGACAAGTATCGGCCATAATCAGCAAATCATCACCGAATTCTGCCCGCAGCGCCTTAAGACCCCTATTAAGAATTCCGCTTTCATCGCAGGCTTGAGAGCCCGTCGCATCCTTATCGGCGTCGAGGGGGACTCCGAACACATCCACGCACTTAATGCCAGCATCGAGGGCGTCATGCGCCGCGCGCAGCAAAGAATCCATGGTGTGCTGATAGACGCCAGGCATAGAGGCGATTTCGCTTTGCTTGTCGATGCCATCTGCCACGAACATCGGCAAAATCAAATCAGCCGGCGCCAAGCGAGTTTCAGCCACCAACTCACGCATGGCAGGTGATGTACGCAGACGGCGAGGACGACGTTGGGGAAACATTTTTACCTTCTTCGATGTAACGGAAATCTAGTCTTGCTCAGGTGATGCTTTAGTGGCCTTTTTCCGTGCTCGGCGCTTCTTCCGCGGTGCAGGCAGATTACCGGCAGCGCGCAGGGCGGCGACGTGGTCGGCGAGGGCATCGATAAGCGCTGGCACATCAGCCTTTTCCGGCACGACATCCACGCGCAGACCCATCTCTTCTGCCGCAGCTTTAGTGGAGGGGCCGATACACGCGATGATGGTGCGCTGATGCGGCTTACCGGCAATACCAACCAAGTTGCGCACAGTCGAACCTGAGGTAAACGCAACCGCATCAAAACCACCGGACTTAATCATGTCGCGTACTTCTGCTGAAGGCGGCGCTGCCCGCACAGTGCGATAAGCAATGACATCGTCAACTTCCCAGCCCAAATCCTCTAAACCACGAACTAGAGCGTCGCCACCTAGATCAGCGCGAGGCAAAAGCACGCGGCCAACGGCGTCGATTTCTTCAACGTAGTTAGGAAATACATCGACAAGCCCCTCTGCGTTTTGTCGATTCGGCTTAGGCAAAACCTCCGGCTGCATGCCTTTTTCCCTGATAGCCGCTGCGGTCTTTTCTCCCACTGCCGCCAGACAAATACCTGCGAAATCACGAGCATCGAGGCCCAATTCTTCGACCTTGTCCCATACCGCTGTCACCGCGTTGACCGAGGTAAAGACAATCCACTTATAGCGGCCTTCCACAATGCCCTTAATTGCGCGGTCCATCTGAGCAGGGTTGCGCGGCGGCTCCACTGAAATAGTGGGCACAGACTGCGGAATTGCACCGTAGGAAGCCAAACGCGCCGACATCGCAGCTGCCTGCTCCTTTGTGCGCGGAACCAACACACGCCATCCATAAAGCGGACGATTCTCCCACCACGAGTACTTGGAGCGGTCTTCAAAACTACGACCCAACGTAATAACCAGCGGGCCTTCCAACTCAGCGTTGAGTTTGCCTAAAGTTCCCAACGTCGTTTCGAAGGTGCGCTGTAAACGTGTCGTACCGTGAACAGTGACAAAGACTTCCGTACTGGAGGGAAGTTCACGCGCCAACAGTTCTTGGGCAATAGTGCCCACCATCTCTGCCGTCGCCTGTAACACCAAAGGTTGCGCCGCATGGGCCAGCGCGTCCCAATCCACGTCGCCATCAGAAATATCAGCTTCCGTATAGGTCGAACCCAGCGCCAAACCAGCAAAAGAAGGCACAGTGGACGGCAACGACATACCCGGAACCACTTGGAACTCTAAACCAGCGGCAGCAACGGCATTAATCTCAGCCTTAATTGACCCACGGTTGAGCGGATTACCAGCCACCAACCGAACCACGTCCAAAGACTCCGGCTGTGACTTTTCCACCGCAAAAGCAAGGGCATCATCTAGTCCTTGCAACAGCGCGGCCACGTTCTTTTCCACAGCATCATCAAGCCCGATTGCTTTAGCGCTGTGTGCTACGCGTAAGTCAGCGGCAGTCGGCGCAGGTGGACGCGGCGGCTTCCGCCGTGCTCCCTGTGCCTTAGCCTCAGCACACAACTTCTCATATGCTTCGTCATACGCTGCCTGTTTTTCTGCAGGAACCGGAAGCCCCATGCCCATGACATCACGGACACCGTTTAAGACTTCATCATCAACAATCGCGATCGCATTATGGGCTAGCACTTCCCTGGCACGAACCGTCAGCAAATCAGGATTTCCTGGACCTGCTCCGACGAAGATCACTTTGCCACGCTGGGGCTCCGCATTGTGCATTGGATAAAGATCTTTTCTAACTCATGCCGCAAGATTTCAACTATCGCGTACGCATTAATTCACAATCAACGCATTCACATCAAAGCCGAAACCGGGCCGGGACGTATGGAACAGGAAATAAACTGGCTACAGTTGTGCAATACTGCCAAAACCCCAGGGTAACTACCCCTGGGGCCCTTAACGGGAGGCTATGTACGTGCCAGTTATAACCATGTGATATTTACACCATATAGAGGAAGACCCAGCAAACCAAACTAGCTGGGGTAAAGACTCAGCTTCAACACACCTCAACGGGGTGAAACGGAGGCCACATTAAGACGTGGCTCCCAAAAGTTCAGCAGCGCCTTGCTCAAAGAGTTTCGCGGCAACGTCGATGCCTAGGTCTTCAGCATCTGCAATAGCTCCCGCAGCTTCGGCCTTTAATTGCGCGGTTCCATCGAGTGCAAAAACACCACCATAGATGGTGATGCCGTTGCCATCCACGATTGAAGTTGCTGCAACTGGCGCGGTACATCCGGCCTCCAAACGCGCCAATACTGCACGCTCACCGCGAGCAGCATATCCGGCCACTGGATCCGCAATCTTTTCCAAGACCGCAACCATCTCCACATCCGTGACGTTGGTTTCCACTGCAAGGGCTCCTTGAGCAGGGGCAGGCATAAACACCGCTGGATCGAATACTTCGGTAGCTTTCTCGGCAAATCCTGCTCGCACCAAACCGGCATAAGCCAACATCACGGCGTCAAGCTCCCCAGAGGTCACCTTTCCCATACGCGTCTCAATATTTCCACGCAACGGCAAGATCTGCAGGTCAGGACGCAGCGCCCGCAACTGTGCGATACGCCGCGGAGCAGAGGTTCCTACTTTTGATCCTGGTGGCAAGGTAGCAAGTGTCAATCCATCGCGTGCGATAAGACACTCGCGGGAATCAGCGCGCGCAGGAACTATGAGGTGAAACCGAGGGTCCTTCGCAGTCGGGAGATCCTTAAAAGAATGCACCGCGATGTCGCATTCGCCCTTATCCAATGCGTCACGCAAGGCCTGAGTGAATACTCCGACACCGATGCGTTCAACGGGCGCCATGTTCACGTCACCAGCGGTGGTAACAATGTGCAGTTCAGCTGCTGTGCCTGCAGCATTAATCCACTCACTCACATGACCTGCTTGCGTCGTAGCAAGCAAAGAACCGCGGGTGCCAATCTTTTTCACTGGTGTTTCTCTTTCCTTTTCCAGCGCGGAAAACTCACTCGGCGTGGGAAGTTGATCTGCCTCAATGGCAACGCCACTACCCTCTAATTGCAGACCAAATAGTTCTTGTAATGCGTTTTCATGGCTCATTGTGCCGGAGTTAGCAGCCAGCTTCTTGGCTCTTACTGTGGGTTCATGCAGCAGCTTATCCGCAACCCGTTTCAGTGCTTGGGAGACATTACTCAATTGCTCATCACTAAGATGTGGTGACTTTTGCCGCAACCTACCTAACTCGCATTCCACCAAGTCTGCTGCGCGTTGACGCAATGCAGAGACTGCGGGTACAACGTCACGGACACGCTGTGCTGATGCATACGATGCCAACTCTTCATCAACAATACGGCGGGCTTGCGTGCGGGGGTCATCGGCAAGCTCATCGGTAGTGGTAGGAAGTGTTTGGCTCAAAACATCAATATTGACCAACTGGACACCTGCGACGTCCACAACAGCCTCATCAATATCACGTGGCATCGATAGATCAATGAGCATGAGACCACGGCTACTGCCTACGACATCGCCTTTGGTAATTGTGAAATCTTGCGCACCAGTTGCTGAAACTGCCACGTCAACGTGCCGCAACGCGCGCGCTCTTGCGGCAAAGTCCACAACATCGGCGGACACTCCTGCCTCATGTGCGTGGTGAGCTAACCGCTCTGCCCGTTCACGTGTGCGGTTGGCGATGATCAACCGCTCCGCCCCCATACGGCCTGCTTGTGTAGCAGCCAAGGAGCTCATTGCGCCTGCACCTAAAATCAAGACTGTCTTGCCACGCAAAGTGGGAGTCCCCATTTTTTCCGTCGCAGCATTAAAGGCAAATGAGACCATCGAGGCGCCGGCTTCATCGATTGCGGTCTCACTATGAACGCGCTTCCCGGCGTGCAGTGCCGACTGCGCTAAAGCGTGAATGCGTGGCCCTACCGTGCCTTGTTCCACTGCGTGCTGGTACGCAGTGCGGACCTGTCCAATGATTTGTTGTTCACCCACAACCATTGAGTCCAGCCCTGCCGCGACTGAAATCATGTGCTCCGCAGCTGCATCTGCGTAACGGACATACAGATAGCTGCGTAATTCCCCCACAGATACGCCTGAGGTTCGGGCTAGTACCTGCACCACGTCTTGCACTCCTGTATGGAATGAATTGGTCACACTGTAGACCTCTAACCTGTTGCAGGTTGAGATGATCATCGCTTCCGATAAAGAACTTTTCCCTACCAGCTCACTACAGGTTTCAGTTTGTACCGCTTTGTCCATGCTCAGTCGTTCCAGCAACGCCACAGGCGCCGACTGGTGGGACATCCCCACGACAAGCACGCTCATGAATTTCCTCCATTAAATGCGCGTTTTCCGCGCACCCTTCTCATCAACAAAAAGAACGATACCCGAGTTCGCTGCTTCACATCACGCCCGCCCCCTATTAACCACAAAACCAGCAAGAAAATTAACTTATCATTGCAGCTCTAGGGCAAGTTCTTCATTATCGACTTCCCAGGCGCTAAATTCCTCGCCGTCAATGACAACGACCGGCACGCGATCCCCGAACTCCGCGGCCAGCTCTGGATCTTCATCGATATCACGTACCACTAGCCGCGCCCCCGCTGCCTCTATAACGGGAATAATTTGTGCCTGCACTCGCGCACACGACCCGCAGGTTTCCCGCACCATCAATTCCACCGTATGCATCACTTCGAACTCCTCAACCTTCCTTGCTGGCGCGCCAGTATCCGCAAAAGCGATTAGGATAATTTCATTATCTTTAATTCGCTCTTTGGTTTAACTCACCCAATCCATCTACGTTAAAGCGTGACCTATATTTATGCCACACTCCCCCACTCCACCTGCTTTTCCTGATTCTCCGCGCGACTTTCTTGCCAATTGGACCGCCAGCCGTGGCAATCTGCGGAACTTCTTGGAAAATACCTACTTAGCGCCTATCGATGCCGCCTCCCAGCGCACCGCCGGCGAAGCCGCTGCCGCCGAGGCCGTGGCAGATCTCTACGGCCTTGATTTAGATTCCTATTCCTCCGGCGTAGCCTCCGTATCCGGCTCCTACGACGCCGCAGGCTCCAAGCACATCACAGCGTCTGACCCCGATATTCCCGTGGATGCAGGTGCCGCCGCCTTCTTCGACGTGGATAACACTCTTATCCAAGGCTCCTCATTGGTGAGCTTTGGATTGGGTCTTGCGCGCAAACGCTTTTTCACGTTGCCGCAAGTTTTTGGCATTGCGTGGAAACAACTTAAGTTCCGCATGTCCGGCACTGAGAATGCCGCCGATGTTGCCACTGGCCGCGAACAAGCCCTCGCCTTTGTCAAGGGCCGTACCGTGGAGGAAATGACCGCGCTATGTGAAGAAATCGTGGATCGTTCCATGGCGCACCGCGCTTACCCCGGAACGCGCAAACTAGCGCAGATGCATATCGATGCCGGCCAGCAAGTTTGGCTCGTCACAGCCACTCCAGTGCAACTTGCACAGATTCTGGCCCACAGGTTCGGGTTCACCGGCGCCCTAGGCACCGTGGCAGAAGTAAAAGATGGCAAATTCACCGGCCGCCTCGTAGGTGACATCCTGCACGGGCCTGGTAAGAAACACGCCGTGGCTGCCCTCGCAACCATCGAGAACTTAGATCTCGCCCGTTGCACTGCGTATTCTGATTCCGTCAATGACGTCCCCATGCTGTCTATGGTGGGTACCGCCGTTGCCATCAATCCCGACAAAAAACTGCGCGACATCGCTGAAGATAACGGCTGGATCATTCGCGACTACCGCTCCGTCCGCCGCGCTATCCGCACATACGGGCTCCCTACACTAGCCACCGCCGCCTTTTCTTACGGCAGTTGGCGGTACATTTTTAACCGATCGAGTAAAACCTAACCACCACTTGCAACCAATATTATTCGCCATAAAACACAAAACTCCGGCTCTGGAAGATCCAGAAGCCGGAGTCGAAGCGTGTGGGTTTACTTGCCCAATTTACGACGCTGAACGCGGGTACGGCGCAGCATCTTACGGTGCTTCTTCTTGGACATGCGCTTACGGCGCTTCTTAATTACTGAACCCATAGTAGGTTTCCTTTCACACTTTTAGTACGTACTAAACCTGTCTGAGCATCTAACCCGCCAAGGTGCACTCTTAGGCAGGGACGCAGCCACTTTAATGGCGCGGACACAGACACGAATGCATTCATTCTACCCACGCCTACCCTAAACACCCAAAATTGCCTGTATTCACCTAACCGTTAAGCTTCTATAAGCCCGAGCAAAGTGAGTCAAAAACGGACAGCACCCTCCGCCTTAAACCCTGTCGAAGTGGTACAGGATGCAAAGGGGAGGGCGCTGCTCACCTAGAGCAATTCCTAGAGCGAATCTAGATCGCACAAAGTGGTTTAGCCGACGCCGTAGATGGAGTCTTTCAAGTAGTTTTGTACTGCTTGCTCGTGGACTCGGAAGGAACGACCGACGCGCACGGCAGGCAAGTCACCGGCGTGAACCAAGCGGTAAACGGTCATTTTAGAAACGCGCATAATGTCTGCTACTTCAGCGACAGTAAGAAACGTTCCCTTATCTTCATGTGCCATATTTAATCATTACCTTTCAGCCCGATGCGCGCTGTAGGCTTCCCCTCCCACAGACATGGTCACGCACGTGCTCAAACTAGCCTATCGTGAAACATGTGACTAATGCGACTTATGGGTAAGAAATTCCTGTCTCTTTACTCATTTCTACCCCCGCTATTATCCAATAACCGCAGGAAGATAATAGAAACGCAGCAAAAACAACAGATAACTTAAAATTCCAACTGTCACAGGATTCACACATATTTTTGCCAGCAGAAGGGTCTATCACTACCAAGAGTTAACGCAAACGCGCGGAGTGCTCGGAACACTTGTCAATGGCACGATAGAAAGCTCCCCGGATTCCTGATTCCTCCAACTCGCGAATAGCCGCATACGTCGTCCCGCCTGGCGATGACACCCCGTAGCGCAACTGTCCTGCCCCCTTGTCAGATTCAGCCAACATTTGACCTGCGCCAGCAGCAGTGACATATGCAAGCTCTTCTGCTACATCGCGGGTGAGGCCGAGGCTCACTCCGGCATCGACAAGCGCTTCTGCCACAAGGAAGAAATAAGCCGGCCCCGAGCCCGACAGCGCGGCAGCGACGTCCATCTTGGACTCCTCTAACTCCACGACCCGCCCGACGGTAGAAAGCAGCCTTGTCACCATGTCCATCTGCTTCGTAGAAACTCTGCTACCCGGCACCACGATATTCATGCCGTTTCCAACCAACATCGGCGTGTTAGGCATCGCCCGCACCACCGGAACGTTGTCCCCTGCTGCACGTTGTAAAGTTGCCAACTCCACTCCTGCCGCCATGGAAACAACCACTGTGGACTGGTTCAACTGTGTCTGGATTTCTTCTAATAAAGACGCGACAGCATACGGCTTGACCGCGGCAAATATCACATCCGCCCCCTGTACTGCCGCCGCATTATCACAGCTGGTGCGCACCCCATAAGTCTCCGCGAAGTACTCGCCACGGCTCTCCCTGCGGTTGGTCACCACAATGTGGGAGGCATCTACCCCTGCCGCTACTAGGCCGCCTGCCAGCGCCTCACCAATTTGTCCGCCACCTAAGATTGCAATTTTTTCCATACTCCTTAGCGTGCCAGACAAAGAAAAAGCCGGCTACCTCGCCCCCAATTAATTCAGGAGAAAGCAGCCGGCCTTCGCGCCAGGTTGTTGTTGCGTGGCGCTACAAAAGAATTATCAACAGCGGACCGAAGGTCAACACCAAACCAACAATTGCGCCCAAAATCATCGACAGCACATCACGGTTAGTGCGTAGCGCATGCACTAAGCCAACGATGGCAATCGTGGTCATTGCAGCCAATAAGGTCACAACCATGCGGTCAAAGCGACCCCACAAAATCTCAAAGCCCTTAAAGACCACAGCGCCTAAAACAATGCCGGCCAAGGCCAAAAAGACAACGGAGAAAGCAGAAAGCTTCTCTTCTTCTGCTGAGTAAGCGACGTCATCGTCCTCAGCGGAACTATCCTCTAGGGAATACTCACCGCGAGTTTCTGGTACCTCGGCAGTCGCAGCCGACTTCGTATCGGCTGGTACTTCCTCCGGAACTTCCACCTTCTTGATGATGGTGGTTTCATCATCGGCAGGCTTGACGGCTTGCGCCTTCATCTCCGGCTTTGCAGTAGGTTCTGTGGACGCCTCCTGCTGTACCGCCGGTGACGCCTGCTCTACAGGGTCTGTCTTAGGCGCGGGGATGACCGGTGCTGTCTCATTGATATCCACGTTGGAGTGACGCGACTGCGGTGGAGCCTCGGTAACCTTGGGAAGGGAACCTGTTAGTTCTGCAACGGAAATACCGCCTTCTTCCAAGCTTCGGCGCCGACGGCGACGTGGAGTGCCATCGGTGTTGTCTGCTCCACCGGCGCGCTCTTTAGCGTTACGCGCCAGGAGCTCGGCAACAGTCAATTGCTTCTCATCAGCCATGCTTTACTCCAGTCCCTTATCAATTCGGCGCAGGATTACGCCCTCGCGCAATGCCCACGGGCAAATTTCGAGTTTTTCAAGTTCCAATGCACGCATAGTGGCCTCTGCAACCAAGGCACCGGCAACAATTTGGTGCGAACGGTCAGCGCTAACACCTTCCAAATCCGCACGGTCAGCAGCAGTCATGCGGGAGATGAAGTTAATCAGCTGACGCAGACCGGCGTGAGTCAATGTGCGCTTGACAAACGGACCAGCAGAAGATGGCGCAGAACCAGTAAGACGTGCTAAAGAGCGGAAGGTCTTCGACGTTCCTACAGAAAGACGCGCTGGGCCTAGGCTCTTCATAGCTTCGGTGGCTTGAACCAATTCAGCGTCAATATAATCACGCAGCGCCTGAACGTCCTTCTTAGCCGGAGGATCGGTATCAAACCAATTATGGGTAAGACGGCCAGCACCAAGGTCTAGTGAAAACGCCATCTCTGGGGTTTCATCAGTACCAGTGGAGATCTCCAAGGAACCACCACCGATGTCCAAGTTGGTAATACGTCCTGCAGACCAGCCGTACCAACGACGGACAGCTAAGAAGGTAAGACGCGCTTCTTCCTCGCCGGAAAGAATCTCTAGGCGCACGCCTGTTTCTTTCTCTACCGCGTCCAACACTTCCGCAGCATTCGTGGCTGAGCGCACAGCCGAAGTAGCAAACGGGATGAATTCATCACATGCAAGCTTCTTAGCAAGATCGCTAGCCTCATTGACCGCCGAGATAAGCTTTTTCAAACCCTTGGCATGGATGTTGCCATCCTTGTCCGTTTGCTCCACAAGTCGCAGAGGGGTCTTCCAATCGCTCATCGGAGTTGGCCGTCCACCGGTGGCCGCATTGACGGCTACAAGGTGGACGGTATTACTGCCGACATCTAATACACCTAATCGCACATATACAACAGTAGTAGGTCTACCCTGGGTAAGTGTGAATCGCCCGAAATCTGATCCTGCAATTTCTGCGCCCAACACCGCGCCGAATGCGCCCGTACACCTGGGTTTTCCTGCATCTTCACCGGCTGCCGCGTCTATTCGTGCAGGTCACGAGTTGCCGCCAGATTTCCCCCGCGAGTGGCTCGAATTTATTGATCCGCGCGATCCTTTACATACTTTTAGTATTGATCTCACCTGGCTGGAGTCACATTATTCGTGCCAGTTTGGCACCGAGCGTTGTTTGGGCATTGATGCTAATAATCCCGCGGTGGGGTGTTGCGGGCATGGGGCGTACATGGCCGATGAAATTGATCGCGATCAGCTTTACGATGCCGTGGCAGCCATGCCCCAGAAATTTTGGCAGTTGCGCCCAGAAGGGGTTGATGAGTTCTTAGCTGCCGAGGATCCGCTAGAGCTCGAGCCGTGGCTGGTGTGGGATGAATTGGACGGCGATGATGGCGAGCCGGAGCCAGCTCTAAAGACCCCCATCGTTGATGGTGCATGCATTTTTGCCAATCGCCCAGGGTGGCCAACAGGCCCAGGGTGTGCTTTGCATCAATGGGCGCTTGCCGATGCCCGCGATCTCACGGTGGTCAAACCCGAGGTGTGTTGGCAGCTTCCCATCCGCCGCCACGAAGATTGGGAGGAGCGCGCAGATGGGCAAGAGATCCTGCGCACCATAATTAGCGAATATGACCGCCGCGGCTGGGGCAACGGTGGCGAAGATTTTGATTGGTACTGTTCGACAGATCCCCGCTGTCACATCAATGCCGAGCCGGTGTGGCGCTCACACGCAGCCGAATTAACGGCACTATTGGGTACGGAGTGCTACGAGATTGTCGTGCAGCACTGCAAACAGCGCGAACGTGCACGCATAGCTGGCGTTCAGTTTCCCACACACCCTGCCACGTATGCTGCAGGGTGGACAGCTCAAGAAGAGTGCTAAAGCCTTATAAGTCGAACTTGTAGCCCAGACCGCGCACGGTAACGAGGTGCTGCGGGCGCGAAGGTTCGGTTTCAATCTTGGAGCGTAACCGCTTCACGTGTACGTCTAGGGTCTTCGTGTCACCGACGTAGTCAGAGCCCCAGATCCGATCAATGAGCTGACCGCGAGTGAGCACTCGGCCAGCATTGCGCAACAGGTACTCCAGCAGATCAAATTCCTTCAGTGGCATGGATACTGGAACTCCGTCGACGGACACCGTGTGACGCTCTACATCCATGGTCACACGTCCACCTTCGAGGATGTTCTCAGCAAAGGTTTCCACGTTGTCCACTTGTTCTCCACCTCGGCGTAACACGGCGCGGATGCGCGCGATGAGCTCACGGGAGGAATACGGTTTGGTCACATAATCATCTGCGCCAAGTTCAAGGCCGACTACTTTGTCGATTTCAGAATCGCGCGCAGTCACCATAATGACGGGGACGGAGGAAACGGCCCGCAATTGCTTGCACACATCCGTTCCGGACATGCCCGGGAGCATCAGATCCAACAAGACAATGTCGATGTCATTGCGGTCAAACTCCGCCAAAGCGGACGGCCCGTCATGCGCAATGATGGGGTCAAAACCCTCCTTCTTTAATAAGAAGGCCAGAGGATCTGCTAACGACTCTTCGTCTTCGACGATCAAAATCGTAGTCATTGTGACTGTGGTTCCTTTCGGATCATGTAACACGGCGGGCGCTAGCACGCACTTTCTATCTTATAGGGCGTACGCGATGACGGTGGAATTTTTGCTCACCCTGCTTGTTGCTCCGCGTCTGTGGGGACAAGTGGTAGTGCTTCCGGTTGTGGTTCTTTAAATAAAGGAAGCTCGATGGTAAAGGTCGAGCCTGTACCTGGGCGCGACCACAGCTTGATGTCACCGCCGTGGTTAGCCACGACATGCTTGACGATGGCCAAGCCCAGCCCAGTTCCACCAGTTTGGCGCGAGCGCGCCTTGTCCACACGGAAAAAGCGTTCAAACACGCGTTTTTGATCATCAGGGGCGATCCCTAAACCACGGTCGGTGACGCGAATGGCCACAGCGTCGTCTCCTAGTATTTTTAAGGAGATGGACACCGGCGTCGCATTTGGTGAGTAATTAATCGCATTGGAAATGAGGTTAGACACAGCAGTAACCAGCAAAGCTTTATCGCCTTCGACTTGCGCATCGATGGTTTGACCACGGGTGATGACAATCCCACAGTTTTCCGCCGTCAGCTGGTTGCGCACGATTGCTTCATCCACAATGTCATCGACGTTGACTGGCTCAAGCTCGGGCAACGCTTCTGCTCCTTGCAGCTTTGATAACGCAATAAGCTCATTAATCAAGTTGGCCATGCGCAAGGCTTCCTTTTGCACACGCGAACCAAAGTACTGCACATGATCTGGATCATCGGGAGACTCCATCATTGCCTCAGACAACAATGCGATTCCCCCAACAGGTGTTTTCAACTCGTGTGATACGTTGGCCACAAAATCGCGACGCGCTGATTCCATGCGGACCGATTCTGATTCATCGCTGCCGAAGATGACGACGAAACGATCATCGATAAGCGTTAGCGGCTTGACATGCACCCGCACATGGGTGACACGGTGACCCGTGCGGCGCTTCGGAATATCTAGATCAAGCGTCCGATTTTCCTTGTCATCAAACACGGCCTCGGCCATACGCCAAATCTGCGGATTAAGAGTACGGTCCCGCACCACAGCCATTTCATGGGCAGCGGGGTTGGATAAAATCACTTCACCTGATTGATCCACCACGGTAACGCCAACGGGCGCGCCCTGGATGGCCAGGTGAAGAACCTGCGAAACCGTTGTGACTTGGTTCGCTTCAATGGTTGTAGCTTGCCGATAGTTCTCAATGCGCCGCCGAATAAACCTAACGACGGGCAAAGCAATAATGCAGACAAGTACGCCTGCGATGAACGCTACAACCGCTGCCAACGACATCCAAACCTTTTCCACGCTGATTCAAAAACTAGAAATACCCCAGGGGAGTTTAGACCCCCTAGGGTAATCGTGCAGTGCAACCGCCTGGTAATCCCTGTGCAGCTGCATAGGAGAAGAAACTACTTACCGCCTTGGGCCGCAACTGCTGCAGCGCCTGCGGCAGCGGCTTCCGGATCCAGGTAAGTTCCACCTGGGTTTACCACGCCGCCCTCAGCAGTAATCTCATATACCAGCGGGATACCCGTCGGAATATTCAGACCTGCAATATCCTCATCGGAGATGTTGTCCAAGTGCTTCACCAACGCACGCAGGGAATTGCCGTGCGCCGCAATCAGCACTGTCTCACCGCGTCGTGCGCGGGGGAGGATTTCTTCTTCAAAGTAAGGAACAAACCGTTCTACAACGTCCTTAAGGCACTCGGTTTGTGGAATAACATCCAAATGGCTGTAACGAACGTCCGTGGACTGGGAGTACTCAGAGTCATTGTCCAACTCTGGTGGCGGGGTGTCATACGAACGACGCCACGCCATAAACTGCTCTTCGCCGTACTTGTCCTTCGTTTCAGCCTTATTCAAGCCCTGCAGCGCGCCGTAGTGACGCTCATTAAGACGCCAGTCACGAACTACGGGAATCCAGTGCCGGTCAGCCGCATTCAATGCAATGTTTGCGGTGCGAATTGCTCGGCGCAACAGCGATGTGTAAACAACCTCTGGAAGGATGTCGTTTTCCACCAACATTTGGCCGCCACGCTTGGCTTCACCTTCACCTTTTTCAGTCAAGTCAACATCTACCCAACCAGTAAATTGATTGGATTTATTCCACTTGGACTGGCCATGCCGAAGAAGAATCAGTTTTCCGTTACTCATAACTTCCACAATGCCACGAATTCGCCCTCTCTGTACAGCACATTGCCTGTTTTTATCCCCACAGATCCCAAAAGACCGCACCCGTTGACATCTATTGTCAAACAAGTGCGGTCTGTTGATTCAGCACTGTTTATAAAACCAGCGCGAATATCTTAGCGGGCAGAAAGACCAGTGCTTTCTGGGGTGCAGTTCTTCAGCAGGTAATCAGATACCAACAGGCCTGCAGCAACCAATGCAATTGCGCCTGCAGCAGGTGCAGCGACCTGGCCAGCGTTGCTGGACTGCAGGTTCAGCTGACGAGCGATGTCAGCCCACTGCGAATCAAAGATTCCCAGCTTCTGCTGTGCCTGGGAGTTGATCTTGCCCAATTCCTTTTGAATCTGACCCACAATTGGGCTCAGTCCTGGAATGTTAACCTGCGTTGCCAAACCAACTGGAATGAGGAACAACAGCGGCAAGCCAACAGTCAAGCCCGCTGCCACACAGCTTTGCGATGACAACGACGCAAACGCACCGTCACCAGAGGACAGGTCTGAACCATTGATTTGCTTATCGACATGAATATTCAGATCAATCTCGAATTCCTGCGAATTCGGCTGAGGCGTTTTTGCGATGACCTTAAAGCTGTGACGGCCTGAAGGTGCGTTGGCAGGAGCCTTCGCGATAACTCGACCGGTTTCCTCATCTACCGCGATTTCCCAATCAGCGTCAGCTCCGGTTGGAGGCACCAAAGAATACTGAGTACCCTTTGGCAGATTAGCCTCGTAGTTGAGGTTAACTGTTACCTCGTCGCCCGGTGCAACATACGCATCATCGTAGGAACCTGGCTTAATCTCAACAGGGGCTGCTGGCGTAACAGTAACCGGAGCATAAATCGTCACGTTTGGAATGGCGTGACCATCGACTCGCGGATAGCGCATACAACGGGCACTTGATAATCGCCAGGCTTTACATTGGCATCCGGCGAAACTGTAAGTTTTCCATCAAGATCAACTTCAACCCAATCCGGTGTTTCCGCGCTCCGAATGAACTTGGTATCGGCAGGCGGGCCGACATAATTAGGATCAGCGTAGTCCACAGGAGGCTCTACCCGCTTTTCGCTTCCCTGTTGAACAGTCGTAGGCTCGTAGTGGAACTTATCTGCAGTAACCCTCATGGTCGCGAAAGCCGACTTAATATCAACGCCAGCTGCATCTAGAGTTTCGCGAACCTGTAACACAGCATGCGTACCGGCAGGCCAATACGGAATTGTAGCTTCAATTGTGTTGTCATCGATTTGGACAACATTCCAGAAAAGCTGTTTACCTGGATTTATAATTTTTCCACCGTATGGAAGATCTTGTCCCTTAACCACACGGGCACCAATAGACTCGTCGAATTCAACAGCCGAGTCACCGGTGAACGCTGGCGAGTTGTAATTCAATTCACCGTAAGCAAGCCAGTTCTCTTTGTCATTAACGAGTCGAACTTGAGATTGGCCGTGGCCAGATGCTTCGAATCCGGTTCCATTAACTGTCTGAAAATCAAATTTAGAATTCTTGTCAGACGTGGTGAAAGTCATTTTCACATTATGCAACGGTTCGGCTGAGGTCATAATAGGACGCCAGAAACGGGTATTTTTATCACCCCAGTGTTGTACCTGCCCCCATGTCGGACTGTCCCCAACTGCGAAGTCTTGTAGGAAAGCTTGCTTTGAATAATCGTAGAGGCTTGGATCCACTACTGCGACAGCTTCCCATTTCAACTGGTAGTCGGTGGAGAAGTCGCCTGGCTTTGTAACAATCTTCCAATCATAAATTGGCTCACCATTCGCGTCGTACTCATTCGCGTTGTTCGTACGGCGTGGAACCAACTTCATTGGCCACTCCCGGCCATCTGAAGTTGTATAAACGCGAGTGTTGGTAGGTGCGTCAGGATTTCCTTCAAGAACAATCTTTTGGCCGCCACCCAGACGTGCGGAGTCGCCGACAACCTGCGCGTCAGCGTGAGGAATCATAATAGTGCCCAAACCTAGGGCGCTTACAGTTACTGCAGAGATAATTCGCTTACGAATTCTCATTGAGGCTCCTGCCGTTAAAGAATAAAGTCAGCTAAAACCTACCCCTCCCCCGATCCAGTTGTCAAGACAAAGATCCAGAAAGCTTTCAGGAAAAACACAGAATCTCAGAGTATGGCAAAGCGTAGAGATTACTCCATACAAATGAAGCATCCGCACTTGCCCGCGATGAAGTTCACTTAGTCTGAATCCCCATAGCTTCACGCGGGCGGGAAACGTTACTTCTTCCCAAAGAAGCCAAAAGTCTATATATCGACTGCAAGGCACTCGCGGTTGCCGCCCACGAGAAACGGGCGGCGTGCTCGCGGGCGGCTTCGCCCATGGTGTTGCGGCGGGGGTCATCGTCAAGCAACTCTGCTAAGGCATCGGCCCAGGCGGAGGGGTCGTGGGAGTCAACGAGGATTCCTGTTTCGCCGTCGGCGACGGCGATGGGTAGGCCGCCCACGCGGGCAGCGACGACGGGAGTGCCTGAGGCTTGCGCTTCCATGGCAACCAAGCCGAAGGACTCATTATAGCTGGGAACAGCAACGATATCCGCGGCTTGATACACCGCGACCAGCTCTTGCGGCGGCCGGGCTTCCAAAAAGCGAATGCGCTGGGAAACGCCCAAGTCATAGGTGAGCTGACGGTAGTAATCCAGCGATGCTTGGGCACCGGAAGCCCCACCACACATAATCACACGAAGATTGCGGTGAGGGTCACGCCGCAAAAGCTCCGCAGTAGCGCGAATGAGTACCTCGGGCCCTTTGAACTTTTGCAACCGGCCCACAAAAGCAACGACCTTGGTATGCAAAGGAATGCCTAACTCCCTGCGGCTGCGCTCAGTATTGCGGTCTGTGCCTGGGGTAAATAAAGAGGTATCAGCGCCTGGCGTGACCACTT
The DNA here is from genome assembly GCA_034091885.1 of Corynebacterium sp. Classification (GTDB taxonomy): domain Bacteria; phylum Actinomycetota; class Actinomycetes; order Mycobacteriales; family Mycobacteriaceae; genus Corynebacterium. Next base: position 14,712 of record JAXFXA010000089.1, on the reverse strand, counting down.
CAATCTTGCTTACCTGCGCATCATAGTGGGCAATGAGCTCTTGCTTTTCGTCCTGAGTATTGACCACTAAGACATCCGCATTGTCCACCAATTGCTGCTCACAAATGCGCCGTGCCTCCGACTCTGGGGCATCATCTACAGAGCGATGCGCATTCTTCACCGCCGCCAACGTATGCGCCGTATGCACCAAAGGTATCTGCCACAAATCACGCAACAGCCATCCCACCTGGCCAGAAAGCCAATAGTGGCTGTGAATAAGGTCGAAAGTAAGACCGTGATAGCGAGCAAACTGCACCATTCCCCCCGCGAAAGCAGCCAACTGCGTAGGCAGATCCTCCTTGCTCAGACCCTCATACGGGCCAGCCACAATGTTGATAACCCGCAAGTTATCGGTCAATTCCACGATCTCACCCTGGCTGGCACGAGTTGCCCGCGTAAATATATCCACCGTCACCCCGGCGCGCGCCAGCTCTTGCGCCACGTTCAGCACATACACGTTCAACCCACCGGCATCTCCAGACCCCGGCTGCGCAATGGGCGAGGTGTGCATAGAAATCATGGCAATCCGCATAATGTCCATACTAAGCGCTAGAATTCGTCCCGGTCATAAGAAGCAATGCCCGTATACTGATAAACATCGACTGGTCTTTGGCTTAAGCCCTACTTAAGCCTGAATCAAATGTTGATAGCGGCGCACCCGACATCGCTAGACAATCAATTCCACAACGAAGAAGGATTTATGTCTGCAACAGAGTCCAAGGCATGGCTGAAGTACTACCCCGAGTGGACCCCGCACTCCCTTGACTACGGCGATACCACTCTCTTAGACATCTATGACAACAACCTGGTTATCAACCCACATAAGCCAGCCACGTGGTTCTTCGGACGCACACAAACCTATGCCGAACTTGATCGCATTGTGCGCCGTACCGCAGCCGGCCTGAAGGCCTTCGGTGTCCGCCCTGGTGACCGCGTTGCCATCACCCTTCCCAACTGCCCACAGCACATTGCCGCATTCTGGGCCGTGTTGAAACTAGGTGCCGTTGTTGTTGAACACAATCCTTTGTATACAGCCTCCGAATTAGAAAAACTCTTCCAGGACCACGGCGCCCGTATTGCCATATCGTGGGACAAGGCGGCGCCCAACCTGGAAAAACTCCGTGGGACCACCAATCTAGAGACGGTTGTTTCAGTCAACATGATTGAGGCCATGCCTCGCCTGCAGCGCCTGGCCCTATCTATTCCCATCCCGCCTTTAAAATCCAAGCGCGATCAACTCTCAGGTGAGGCCCAAAACTCGGTGCCGTGGGAGACCTTGATTGGCAACGCCATTGGTGGTGATGGACGCGACATTGAAACTCGCCCAGAGACGGACCCCGCTACGACAGCAGTCATCATGTATACCTCCGGAACCACCGGCACACCCAAAGGGGCCGAACTTACCCATGGCTCCCTTTTTGCTAACCTCCTGCAAGGAAAAGCCTGGGTGCCAGGATTGGGCGATAACGATGAGCGCATGCTTGCCGCCTTGCCGATGTTTCACGCCTATGGCTTGACGATGAACGCCACCCTCGCCCCACTCATCGGCGGCGAGCTCGTGCTACTTCCTGCACCCAAGATCCCCCTCATCATGGACGTCATGAAGAAGCATTCACCTACCTGGGTGCCGGGGGTCCCCACACTGTATTCCAAGATCAGCGAAGCAGCACAAGATAAAGGAATTGAAATCAAAGGCATCCGTAATGCCTTTTCCGGTGCTGCCTCGCTACCTGTTTCCACCGTCGAAGACTGGGAGAAACTCACCGGCGGTCTCCTAGTAGAAGGCTACGGTCTCACCGAATGCTCCCCTATCTTGCTGGGCAACCCCATGAGCCACGACCGGCGCCCCGGCTATGTGGGTATTCCTTTCCCTGACACCGAAATCCGCATTGCTAATCCAGAAAACCTCGATGAAACCATGCCTGACGGTGAAGAAGGGGAAATCCTTGCCCGCGGGCCGCAGATCTTTAAGGGATATTTGAATAATGCGGATGCAACCGCCGAGGCCTTCCATAATGGCTGGTTCCGCACCGGCGACCTTGGCATCATGGAGCCAGATGGCTTTGTTCGTCTAGTATCCAGACTCAAGGAAGTCATCATCACCGGCGGATTCAACGTCTACCCCGGCGAAGTAGAAGAAGTGCTGCTCCTCCACCCCGATGTGGAAGAAGCCGCAGTCGTCGGTCGTCCCCGCCACGATGGTTCCGAAGATGTCGTCGCCTGTGTCACACTCCGCGACGGCGCGGCCCTAGAACCGGAAGAAATGCGCAACTTCGCGCGGGAACACCTCACCCGCTACAAAGTCCCCCGCACTTTCTACCACTTTGAAAACCTTGCTAAAGATCAACTAGGCAAAATCCGCCGCCGCGAAGTACAGGCAGACTTACTCCACCTACTGCAAGCACAAACGAAATAGCACCCTTTAGAAAGGAATAAATATGACGGCATATGAGACCAAGGCTTGGATCAAGAGTTACCCCGCCTGGACAGATAACAATCTGGACTATGACGGAGTAACCCTCGCATCGATCTATGACAACACCTTGGCCACAAAAGCCGCCAAACCAGCGCTCTGGTTCTTCGGTCGTGGCACCACCTACGGCGAACTTGACCAACAGGTACGCGCCGCAGCAGCCGGACTCAAGGCCTTTGGCATCCGCCCCGGTGATCGCGTTGCTCTCGCCATGCCTAACTGTCCGCAGCACGTGGCGGCGTTCTATGCCATCGTCAAGCTAGGCGCAACCGTCGTTGAGCATAACCCGCTCTATACTGCCCACGAGCTCGAAGGCCTATTCAATGACCACGGTGCACGCGTGGCCATCGTCTGGGACAAGTCTGCGCCAGTCTTTGAGAAACTGCGCGGCACTACCTCTTTGGAAACCATTATTTCTGTCAATATGACAGAAGCCATGCCACGCCGCATGCGTCTCTTACTCAATATTCCGCTGCCACCTATCAAATCCAAGCGCGATGCACTGACTAGCGATGCCCCCAACACCGTCCCATGGCAGACCCTCTGCTCAACCGCCATCGGCGGCAATGGCAAAAACCTCACCTTCCCCGAGGTTGCACCGGAAGATACAGCCGTATTGATGTACACCTCCGGGACAACTGGCCAGCCCAAAGGCGTTGTTCTATCTCACCGCAACATGATTGCTAACTGTGTCCAAGGCGTCGAGTGGGTACCTGGCCTGCGCGACAAACCACAGCGCTTCCTGGCTACTTTGCCCATGTTCCACGCTTATGGGCTGACCACCGTGGCCACCCTGGGTGTTTTTGTTGGTGCCGAGCTTTTGCTGCTTCCTGCTCCACAAATCCCACTCATCATCAACGTGCTCAAGAAATACACCCCTACCTTCGCCCCAGGTGTTCCCACCTTGTACGAAAAGATTATGGACGCCGTCGAAGAAAAGGGTATTGAAATCAAAGGCATCGACAATGCCTTCTCCGGAGCAGCCACGCTGCCAGTATCCACCGTGGAGCGCTGGGAGAAACTCACCGGAGGCAAACTCGTTGAAGGTTACGGTCTGACTGAGACCGGCCCCGTCTTAGCCGGAAACCCCATGGACGGCAATTCTCGCCCCGGCTATGTAGGACTGCCTTTCCCCGACACCGAAATCCGCATTGCTAACCCAGAAAACCTGGATGAAACCATGCCTGATGGGCAAGAGGGCGAAGTCCTCGCCCGCGGGCCCCAGGTATTCCAGGGATACCTCAATAAACCAGAGGCAACCCAAGAGGCCTTCCACGGTGACTGGTTCCGCACCGGTGACATGGGTGTCATGGAAGAAGACGGCTTCCTGCGTCTTGTTGCTCGCATCAAAGAAGTAATCATCACCGGTGGATTCAACGTCTATCCTGCTGAGGTAGAAGAAGCATTGCGAACCCACCCTGACATTACCGATGTCGCTGTCGTCGGCCGTCCTCGACCGGACGGCTCCGAAGACGTTGTAGCTTGCGTGACTTTGCGCGACGGTGCTGCCCTTGACCCCGAAGGCCTTAAAGAGTTCTCCCGCAGCCTACTCACCCGCTACAAAGTCCCGCGCACCTTCTACCACTTTGAAGACCTTGCCCGCGACCAACTGGGCAAGATTCGTCGCCGCGAAGTACAGGCAGACTTGCTCAAACTTCTCAACTCCTAGAACGCTATTCAGCTAGTCCTAATGTCGGACTAGCTGTTTTGCTATGGAATTCCCATTTAGGCAGGTAAAGGTCTTTTCCAGCTTCTAAACTTGAGAAAATCCTCACTTTTTCGCCGCGCCGCTTAGAAAGTTACGCAATAGTAGGCTACGGTAGCGTAATCGCAATTGTTTGTTGCGCCTAACTTGTTATGCCCGCGTTACCTTGCTTCAAGTATGTCCGCGGTCATGACACAAGGTGGGAACGAACAGGCTAAGGCGACAACGGTGTACCAACCTCATCACTGTGATGACACATCAGGTATGAGGTTTATCCGAACAAGTCCATTAGACAGCGTAAGAACTGCACATCAACAAAGAGGAAATCAATCTATGTCGTTGACTCCATTGCATACCCTGACTCAGAACGGTGCTCGTCCAGCAGTACTGTTCGCCGGACAGGGTTCAGCCTGGCAAAAGGCCATCGCTGATGCCGCAGCGAGCCACCATGAAGCAGCGCAGCTGCGCGAGCTTATTGCTACAACCCGCACTCTCACTGGCCCAGTTGCCCGAATCATTGCTTCCTCCTGCCCAGGTGTGTACGAGCGCTTGGAAGAGCTCGCTTCCACTCCTGCAGGTGAAGTTGCCCCGAACAATGAGTTCGATGTCTACCCTGCGTACTCCATTCCAGGCATTGTCTTGGGCCAGATTGGTGCTATCCACCAGTTGCGCGAGCTCGGCCTCGACCTCGATTCCGCACAGCTTGCAGGCCACTCCCAAGGAACCCTGGGTGTCGCAGCAGTTGCAGATGAACAACAGGCTCTGGCTATTGCAGTGTTGATGGGTACGGCTGCGGCAGTGACTCAAGGTGCCAATGACTCCCGCTCCCAGATGCTGTCTGTTCGCGGTGTCAACCGTGAAGACATCGAAGCTAACTTGGCTGGCGATGCCGCGATTTCCGTTATCAACGGTCGCCAGAACTTCGTCATCTCCGGTACTCCGGAAGATTTGGCACACACACAAAACAAGCTGACCGCTGCTGCTGAGAAGTTCAACAAGGAACTGGAAGAGCGCTACGTGGGCGGATCCGAGATCAACCCAATCTTTGACGTTTTGCCTATTGCCTTGCCGTTCCACCACTCCAGCCTGCAAGACGCCGCTGATCTCACCGTTGAGTACGCCCGCGAGTGCGGTCTGAACACAGACTTAGCACGCCACTTGGCTGAGAATATCTTGGTTGAGCCACACAACTGGGTAGACACTGTCGCCGGCTTGGACGCTACATACTTGTTGTCGCTAGACCGCAACCTTTCTACCGTGACCGCGCCGCTTATCATCGGCTCTGGTCGTGCGCTGGTTCCTGCGTCCACCCCTGCTGAGCGCGACAACCTGGCTACACCAGGTGCACAGTTGCCGGATGCTGTTGATTACTCCAGCTACATTCCTCGTCTGGTTTCTTTGCCTAATGGTGAGCGCTACACCCAGACACGTTTTTCCGCATGGACCGGTATGTCGCCTATCATCTTGGGCGGCATGACCCCAACCACTATGGATCCAGGCATTGTCGCTGCTGCTGCTAATGGCGGTTACTGGGCTGAAATGGCCGGCGGTGGCCAGTACTCTGATGAGGTCTTTACTGCCAACAAGAACGGCATGATGGAACTGCTTGAACCAGGCCGTACCGCTGCGTTCAACACCATGTTCTTCGACCGCTACCTGTGGAACCTGCAATTCGGCGTTACCCGCATTGTGCCAAAGGCACGCGCCAATGGCGCAGCATTTTCCGGCGTAACCATTTCTGCAGGTATTCCAGAGCCAGATGAAGCCCGTGAGCTACTAGATCAGCTCACTGCTGATGGATTCCCATACATCTCTTTCAAGCCTGGCACGACCAAGCAGATTCTTGATTGCGTCAAGATTGCCCAGGACAACCCTCAGCACCGCGTTATCATCCAAATCGAAGATGGCCACGCCGGTGGACACCACTCTTGGGTTGACCTTGATGAAATGCTGATGGCTACCTACGCCAAGGCTCGTGAGTTTGATAACCTCGCCATCACTGTCGGTGGCGGTATCTACTCCCCTGATCGTGCCGCAGAATACCTGCTGGGTACATGGTCACAGAAGTACGGTTTGCCTGTTATGCCAGTTGATGGTGTCTTCTTGGGCACCGTAGCCATGGCTACCAAGGAAGCAACCGCAACCAAGCAGGTTAAGCAGCTGCTGGTTGACACCCCAGGTATCACCCCAGACACCAACGGTGGTTGGGTTGGTCGTTTGCAAGCTGACGGCGGCGTTGCTTCGTCACAGTCTCACTTGCTTGCCGACCTGCATGAGTTGGACAACAGCTTTGCCCGTGCATCGCGCTTGATCACCTCTACTCCAATTGAGCAGTATGAGGAAAAGCGCGATGAGATCATCGCTGCGCTAGCTAAGACCTCCAAGCCTTACTTCGGCGATGTAGACCAGATGACCTACAAGCAGTGGGTTGAGCGCTTTGTCGCATTGGCCTTCCCTTGGGCCGATTCCACGTGGAAGGATCGCTTCCTTGGCCTATTGCAGCGTGTTGAGGCTCGCCTGAATCCTGCGGATCACGGTGACATTGAGACTTTGTTTGCTTCGGTTGCAGATGTTGAAGACGCTCCAGCTGCAGCAGCTAAGCTTTTCGATGCCTACCCGGACGCCGCAACCACCCAGGTCAACGCCCGCGACGCCGCATGGTTCCCATCCCTGGTCCGCCAGTTTGTTAAGCCAATGCCTTGGACCACCGCAATTGATGGTGACCTCAAGGAATGGTTCGGTAAGGATACTCTGTGGCAGGCACAGGATGAGCGTTACTCTGCTGACGCTGTCCGCGTTATCCCTGGCCCAGTGGCAGTTGCTGGTATTACCAAGATGGATGAGCCAGTTTCTGAGCTTCTGGGTCGATTTGAGTCCGCTACTACCGAAGCTCTCGCTGCTTCCGGTGTGGAAGCAGACCAGCTGTTTAGCCGTTTGGCAGACGCGCATACCGAAGAAGAATTCTTGCGCAATGCACCTACAATCATGTGGCACGGCCACCTGATTGCTAACCCAGCTTATGAGCTGCCAGCAGAAGCCTTTGACATCATCCACGATGGCACCGGCTTTGCCATCCGCATCAATTCTGATTCCTACTGGGACAACCTGCCAGTTGAGCAACGTCCTTTCTACGTCAAGTACGTGGACATCCCTGTTGATTTGTCCGCAGGTGTAGGCACTGGTGCCTCCCCAGTTGTTGATGACGAGCGCCTTCCTAAGGCAGTCTTTGATTTGCTTGCTGGCGTAGCTGGTGTTGGTTCCATCTCTGAAACTGGCGATGAAATCACCGAGCTCCCTCGCGTTATTGCAGGTTCTGTTTCTGAAGAAAACCCTTATGGTTTGGTTGAGTACTCCTTCACCTTGCCTGAGACTCTGCTCACCGCGCACACCGCTGTGACCGGAGCTGCTCTGGGCACGGTCAACACCGGTACTCCGGATGCTTTGGTCGGTCCTTGTTGGCCTGCTATCTACACCGCTTTGGGCACCGGCCGCCTGCGTGAAGAGCACGGCGAACCAGCTGGCACTGACTACCCTGTCATCGAAGGCTTGCTCAACGCGGTTCACCTAGATCACGTCATTGATTTGCGTGTTCCTCTACATGAGCTCGCTGTCGGTGCCAAGGGCGAGGGACGTCGCATCGATGTAACCTCACGTTGTGCCTCGATTGCAGAGTCCAACGCTGGCCGTATTGTCACTGTTGAGCTCGAATTGCGTGACCATGTTTCTGGTGACGTTGTAGCTACCCAGATGCAGCGTTTTGCCATCCGCGGCCGCGCAACTGGAACCACCGTTCCAGTTCCTGCACCACAGTGGGGCGGCGGCAAGTCCGCTGACAAGGTTGAGCCAACTCCACGTTCCTTTGTTGACCGTGCCGTAGTGCACGCTCCAGCGGACATGACACCATTTGCCCTGGTATCTGGTGACTACAACCCAATTCACACCTCTACTAATGCTGCCCGATTGGTGAACCTGGAAGCACCATTGGTCCACGGCATGTGGCTGTCCGCTACTGCTCAGCACCTAGCTGGCAACTACGGCGAAGTAGTGGGTTGGACCTACTCCATGTTCGGCATGGTTCAGCTCAACGACGCAGTGGAAATCACTGTTGAGCGCGTGGGCCGAAAGGGCATCCACGCTGCACTTGAGGTGACATGCCGTATTGACGGTGAAGTTGTCTCTCGTGGCCAGGCTCTCATCGCACAGCCACGCACTGCTTATGTTTACCCAGGTCAGGGTATCCAGGCTGAGGGCATGGGTCGTGGGGACCGCGATGCATCGGCAGCTGCTCGTGAAATCTGGCGTCGCGCTGACCGCCACACCCGTACCAACCTTGGTTTCTCTATCCGCCAAATCATTGATGACAACCCAACTGAGTTGGTTGTTCGCGGTCAAAAGTTCTTGCACCCACAAGGTGTCTTGCACTTGACCCAGTTCACCCAGGTGGCTTTGGCTGTTGTTGCGTATGCACAAACCGAGCGCCTGCGCGAAAACAATGCACTGGCAGAAGGCTCGATGTACGCTGGTCACTCCCTCGGCGAGTACACCGCACTGGCATCGCTGGCTAACATCTTTGACCTTGAAGCTGTCATTGACATCGTGTACTCCCGCGGCTCTGCAATGGGCACGCTGGTACCACGCGATGCACAGGGTAACTCCAACTACGGTATGGGCGCTTTGCGTCCAAACATGATTGGTGTAGCTGCTGACGAGGTTGAGGCATTCGTTGCTGGTATTGCTGAGCAAACCGGCGAATTCCTTGAGATTGTCAACTACAACATTGCAGGTCAACAGTACTCCATCGCGGGTACGAAGGCTGGTCTAAAGGCTTTGGAGACCACCGCTAACGGCATCACGCCGCGCGCTTATGTCACGGTTCCAGGCATTGACGTCCCATTCCACTCTCAGGTTCTACGCGGTGGCGTTCCCGCCTTCGCTCAGAAGCTCGATGAATTGCTGCCAGAAAACCTTGACCTAGACGCCTTGGTTGGCCGCTACATCCCTAACTTGGTTGCCCGCCCATTCGAGCTCACCCAAGAGTTCGTTGACGCAGTTAAGCCATTGGCCCCATCTGGCAAGTTGGATAACCTCAACGTCGCTGACATGGATGACCAGGCTCTGGCTCGTTTGCTCATGATTGAGCTTTTGAGCTGGCAGTTCGCTTCTCCAGTTCGCTGGATTGAGACCCAGGAACTGCTGTTTGGCATGGTGGACCAGATCATCGAGGTCGGTCTGGCAGCATCACCAACGCTTACCAACCTGGCTAAGCGTTCCATGGATGTCGCTGGGGTTTCCTTGCCGGTCTACAACGTGGAGCGTGACCAGGACCGCGTCATGCTCAACGATGTCACTGAGGCTCCTGCTGCAGCAGAACCTGAGGCAACTGAGCCACAAGACGCTGGCCAGCAAGAAGCAGCCGCAGCGGTCAATGCCGAGTCATCCGCTGCAGCAGGCTCCGACAACACGCAGGCAACGCCTTCTGCTGAGGCACAGGCTCCGGCCGCTCCGGCTGCACCTGCTACAGGCGGCACCGCGGCTGCCGATGCCCCTGAGCTGCCATTTACTGCTGCTGAAGCCATCATGGTTCTGTTCGCTTTCCAGAACAAGATCCGCGTGGATCAGATCAACAACTCCGATACCGTTGAGGAACTGACCAACGGTGTGTCCTCACGCCGTAACCAGCTACTCATGGACATGTCCGCTGAAATCGGCGTACCTGCCATTGACGGCGCTGCCGATGCAGATGTGGCTACCTTGCGCGAGCGCGTCAAGACCGCTGCACCTGGTTACTCCCCATTCGGCACTGTTTTGGGCGAAGCTATTACGGCTCGTCTGCGCCAGCTCACTGGTGCAGCTGGTGTTAAGCCGGCATACATTGCTGAGCGCGTTACCGGAACCTGGGGTCTGCCAACCTCGTGGGTATCCCACGTTGAGGCAGAGATTCTGCTGGGTTCGCGTGAGGAAGACTCCGTTCGCGGTGGCTCCTTGTCCACCGTTCCAACTTCTGCGTCGTCCAAGTCTGATGTTGATGCTTTGGTTGATGCAGCCGTCAACGCCGTTGCTGCCGCACACGGCACGTCCGTTTCCATGGGTTCTGCTGGCTCCGCTGGTGGCGGTGGAGTTGTTGACTCCGCTGCGTTGACTGCTTATGCAGACACCGTGACCGGTCCAGATGGTGTCCTTGCTACCGCAGCTCGTCAGATTCTGTCCCAGTTGGGTCTTGCTGAAGAAGCACCTGAGACCCCAGAGACAGACAACACGCTGTTTGAGACGGTAGAAGCTGAGCTCGGCTCCGGCTGGGCAAAGACTGTTACCCCAGTCTTTGACGCTAATCGCGCAGTGCTTTTCGATGACCGCTGGGCTTCTGCCCGCGAAGACTTGGCTCGCGTTGCATTGGGTGAGCTAGACCTACCTGTTGAGCGTTTCCGCGGCACGGGTGAAACCATTGCTCGCCAGGCTGAATGGTGGGCAAACAACGCACAAACTGCGTCTGCTGGACGTCACTCCTTGGCAGTTGACTTTGCGGGTATCGCTTCTGCTGCTCGTGAGGAGCTGCAGGGTGAATACGCCAATGACATTGCTTTGGTCACCGGCGCTGCACCTGGTTCCATCGCTACTGCTTTGGTGGAGCGTTTACTTGAAGGCGGCGCTACCGTCATCATGACCGCCTCCAATGTCAGCCAAGCCCGCAAGGAATTTGCACGTAAGCTCTACGCCGCACACGCTATCCCAGGCGCTGCATTGTGGATCGTTCCTGCCAACCTCAGCTCCTTCCGCGATGTGGATGCCTTGATCGAGTGGATTGGCTCGGAGCAGCGTGAGTCCGTGGGCAACGAGGTGAAGATCCTCAAGCCTGCGCTTACCCCAACCCTGGCGTTCCCATTCGCTGCACCTTCTGTCTCCGGTTCCTTGGCAGATGCTGGTCCGGCCGCAGAAAACCAAACTCGTTTGCTGCTGTGGTCTGTAGAACGCACCATTGCTGGTCTGTCTAACTTGGCTCAGCAAGCTGTAGACACCCGCTGCCACATCGTTTTGCCAGGTTCTCCAAACCGCGGCATGTTCGGTGGCGACGGTGCCTACGGTGAGGTCAAGGCTGCAATGGACGCTATCTTGGCTAAGTGGTCAGCAGAAGCTGGCTGGCCAGAAGGCGTGACCTTGGCACAAGCCAAGATCGGTTGGGTTGCAGGAACTCACCTCATGGGTGGCAATGACGTGCTCATCCCAGCTGCAGAAAAGGCTGGAATCCACGTATGGAGCCCTGAGGAGATCTCGTCTGAATTGATGGGGTTGGCATCGGCAAGCTCCCGCGCCAAGGCAGCACAAGCCCCTGTTGAACTTGACCTGACCGGTGGCTTGGGTGACAATTCTGTCTCCATCTCTGCATTGGCTGAGCAGGCACAAGCTGATGCTGTTCTCGCTGGCGAGGCAACCTCTGCTGCTGCAACCACCGCAACTATCCCTGCACTGCCAAACATTCGCCACGTGGCATTGGCAGAGCCTCTCGCCCCAGGTGAGGTAGGCAACATCACCACCAACCTCGATGACATGATCGTCATCGCTGGTGTCGGTGAAGTCTCCTCATGGGGCTCGGGACGTACCCGCTTCGAGGCCGAATATGGCCTACAACGCGATGGTTCCGTTGATCTAACCGCTGCCGGCGTCCTAGAACTAGCCTGGATGACTGGTCTGGTGCACTGGTCTGAAGATCCGCAGCCAGCTTGGTACGACGCCGAGGGCAATGAGGTACCGGAAGAAGAAATCTTCGATCGCTTCCGCGATGAAGTTGTCGCTCGTTCCGGTGTCCGCACCTTAACCGACAAGTACAACATGGTCGACCAAGGCTCCATTGACTTAACCAGTGTCTTCTTGGACCGCGACATCACCTTCACCGTGGCAACTGAAGCAGAGGCCCGTGATATTGAAAGCGCAGATCCAAACTTCACCAAGGTTCGTGAAGTTGACGGCGAGTGGGAAATCACCCGCCTGCAGGGTGCAACTGCCCGCGTCCCACGCAAGGCAACATTGACCCGTACCGTTGCAGCACAAATGCCAGACCACTTCGACGCCACCAAGTGGGGCATCCCTGAGCACATGCTCGATGCTCTTGACCGCATGGCTGTGTGGAACCTAGTTACCGCTGTCGATGCCTTCACCCAGGCAGGCTTTAGCCCGAATGAACTGCTCAAGGTCATTCACCCAGGCCAGGTAGCTTCTACCCAAGGTACTGGTATCGGTGGCATGGAGTCCCTGCACAAGGTCTTCGTGACCCGCATGCTCGGTGAAGAACGTCCAAGTGATATCTTGCAGGAAGCTCTGCCGAACGTCATCGCTGCACACACCATGCAGTCGTTGGTCGGCGGCTACGGCTCCATGATTCACCCAATCGGTGCCTGCGCTACGGCTGCAGTGTCCATCGAAGAAGGTGTAGACAAGATTGCATTGGGCAAGGCTGACCTTGTTGTTGCCGGTGGTATCGACGACGTTCAGGTGGAATCCCTGACCGGCTTCGGTGACATGAATGCAACAGCTGAAACCAAGAAGATGACCGATAAGGGCATTGACAACCGCTTCATCTCTCGTGCGAACGACCGCCGCCGCGGTGGCTTCCTCGAAGGTGAAGGCGGCGGTACCGTCTTGCTGGTTCGCGCATCCTTGGCTCGTGAAATGGGTCTACCGGTCTACGCTGTTGTTGCTCACGCAGCGTCCTACGGCGATGGTGCCCACACCTCTATCCCTGCTCCTGGTCTTGGTGCGCTGGGTGCGGGTCGTGGCCGAGAGAACTCCCGCTTGGCCAAGAACCTGCGCGCTTTGGGACTTACCCCGAATGACGTGTCGGTTGTATCCAAGCATGACACCTCCACCAACGCCAACGACCCGAACGAGTCGGAGCTGCACTCCATCTTGTGGCCTGCTATTGGCCGCGACAAGGACCAGCCAATGTTTGTCATCTCCCAGAAGACACTCACCGGCCACGCCAAGGGTGGTGCTGCACTGTTCCAGACCGGCGGTTTGATTGACGTATTCCGCACGGGTGTTCTTCCTGCCAATGTGTCCTTGGACTGTGTGGATCCGCTTATCGAGCCAAAGGCGAAGAACCTGGTCTGGTTGCGCTCGCCACTCGATGTCGCTTCCGCTAGCCGTCCAGTGAAGGCTGCTACGCTGACCTCCTTGGGCTTCGGTCACGTGGGTGCACTCATTGTGTACGCTCACCCAGGCGTTTTCGAGGCTGCTGTCACCCAGCAGTTCGGCGAGGCCGCCGCTGCCCTGTGGCGCGAGCAGGCTAATGCTCGTCTCGCGCGTGGTGCTGCGCACTTCGAAGCAGGCATGCTCGGCCGCGCTCCATTGTTCGAGGTCATCGATGGTCGCCGCCTGCCACACGGCAACGGCACCGTGGAGATTGAGAACTACGGCCCAGTCGCTGTGGATAAGGCTGCTGAAATCGCCATGCTGCTTGACGATGAAGCCCGCCTCACCATCGACGACACCTACCCAACGGCATAAGTACCACTGCGCACAGCGGGATAGGAAGTTCTCAGCAGTAGCAACGAGCTGCTGAGAACTCACGAAAAAGGCGCGTTACCTTGATTTGATTCAAGGTAACGCGCCTTTTCTCATCTACTGTCTTTTTAAGAAAGCAAGGCCTGGTAGCGAGTCCCTCGCACCCCTCTGCCACCGATCATGGCGATTTCATGAGCTTCTACAAGCTGTTTTAATCCGTAGCGAACTTGATTTTCTGACAGACCAGTAGATGCCATGATTTCAGATACCGCTTGTTTTCCTGCAGAAACTGCTCGAAAAATTGCTTCTGTATTCGCACCTAACGTAGCAATATGCGCTAAGTTGTGTTGTTTTGTTTTTGGCTGTGGTGTCTCCGCCCCAAGGAGGGCATCAGCTAATACCCATTCGCTGTTAGTTTCTTCAAGCAACCCACGATGTAGAAGATCAGTTATGGCACTGCGTACTTCTTTTTCTTTAGCTTGCTTAAACTCTTGGAATGCTCGATAGCTTGACCACGTTTCACCGCGAAGCAGTCCTACTAGGATTTCTTTCTGCATCCACGAAGTCGAACCTGGTACCGAACTTAACCATTCCAGCTCTATATCGTCATAGCGGTTAGCACGTAGAAGGGTTACTGTGAACTCCACTCCGTTATCAAAAAACCGTGGGTCAGGCTTGCCTGCGGCGCGCATTGCATAGAAAACTTCTGGGATTCCTCCGCCTTCGCCTTCGCCTTCGATGATAGGTCTGCCATCGGAAGTTTCAAGGTTCTTCGTGATCTCATAAACTCGCTGATTAACCGCTACCTTTGTCAGATCGGTGGACGCAAGCTGGGTCTTAGACAGACCCCGTAAAAAGCTGAACTGCTCCCCATTAGTTGGACTGAGAAATCAGATATCTGCTGATGGGGAGCAGTTCTATGAGAGCGCGAAGTTCTTTGACCATTGATCAACGAGAGCGTCTTGTTGAGTTATTTGAGCAAGGATTGGGTGACATGGCT
>JAXFXA010000088.1:0-26395 GCA_034091885.1 Corynebacterium sp. | reverse complement strand
CGCGCATGTACGTGGCGGAGGAGAAATGGGCCGTTTATGGTACGACAACGGCAAATTGATGAACAAGGCTAATACATTTACTGACTTCATCGCGGTGGCAGATTACTTGATTGATCAGGGGCTTACCTCGCCAGACCAACTGGTGGCGGAAGGTGGATCTGCAGGTGGGCTCTTGATGGGCGTGGTGGCCAATATGGCGCCCGATCGGTTTACCGCGATTCAGGCGAACGTGCCTTTTGTGGACCCGCTTACGTCCATTCTGAAACCCGAGTTGCCGTTGACTGTAGGCGAATGGGAAGAATGGGGCGACCCGTTCCATGATCCCGAGGTGTATGACTACATGGCAACCTATTCGCCATATGAAAACATTTCTGCTCAGGATTATCCCGATATTTTGGCGCTTACTTCATTAAACGACACTCGCGTGTTGTATGTGGAGCCTGCAAAGTGGATAGCCAAGTTGCGGACCCTCGCAACAGGTGGGGAGTTTTTGTTAAAGACCGAAATGGCTGCGGGACACGGCGGTGTGTCGGGACGTTATGCAAGCTGGAAACAAACCGCATTTGAGTATGCGTGGCTGATCAATAAAGCTACTGGCTTAACCCAATAGTTTTTGTCCCGCCCCTGGTTTGCTTGGTGTGCTCACTACTGCTTGCCAAGCAAACCAGGGGTGGGTGTGGGATAATTGCTGTTATGCGTGGCTTGCTGCTGGTTTCCATTTCATCGATTTTTGATGACACCCGTAAGGCTGCAGCGCAGCTTCTTAATTCCTTGGACCGCGATGGTGTACCTGTGGCGTTGCTGGTGGCACCACATATAGACAGCAACTGGCACCTGGCCAAGGACCCGACCACCAAAAACTGGCTGGAAGAACAGCGCGAAGAAGGCCGTTTGCTGATCTTGAATGGATTCGACCAACCTGTACAGGGCAGACGTGCCGAGTTTGCCAATTTAGATGCCCATGAGGCTAATTTGCGGTTGCGGGGTGCGACTCGGCAAATGAATAGTCTAGGTTTTGACTTTGATATCTTTGCACCTCCGCGGTGGCGTATGTCGGAGGGAACTTTGGCGGTACTGCCATATTTCAATTTTTCAGCAGCTGTTTCCTCGACTGGAATTTATGATTTGAACGCCGATGACTTCCACCCCGCACGAAACCTCTCCTTCGGGGAAGGTTTTGGGGCAGCCAAATGGTGGCGCCGCTCCATTATTAGGGCGGCAGAGCGCGGTGCGAGCCGTGGCAATATAGTCCGTTTGTCTGTATCTGGGCGCAATCTAAGTGACAAGAAAGTCCGGAGTGACTTTTTGCGTGCCATAGATAAAGCCGTGGAATCGGGCGCAACCCCGAAAAACTATAAAGACCTGCTCCAACCTACTAAGTGAGGTGAGTAAGCCTTGAGGAATTGAAGACATCTAAGATAAGACTCGACCCGCTGACAGAGCTGCCATTAGTAGAACCTAAGTTTTATCAATGCCCAATTGGCTTGCTGCTGCCGCAGCACAGCTGGGTAAGCAGAAAGTATTAAGTTGGAAAGCATGTCCTCTGCTTCTCGTCGTTATGATCCCGCTGTGGCCAGGGCTGCTGTCGATGCCATCAGAGATTGGATTGCTGACCCTGACTCGGTAGCCGCGCCGGGGCGAAACGCAATCGCGCTAGCCGTCCGGCAAACAGCCCGCATGCTTGCGCATGATGCCCCCGGGCACAGCGTTGAGGTGCGGGTTCCACCTTTCGTAGCGGTCCAATGCATAGCAGGGCTGCAACACCATAGGGGAACTCCGCCCAATGTTGTCGAATGTAGTCCGATTGTGTGGTTGAGGCTTGTCACAGGTGTAGAGAACTGGGACGAAGCGGCAAAAGAGGCATCAGGAAGCCGTGTCAGTGAAGTAAGCGCCATGCTTCCGTTGCTTCCCCTGCAAGGCGGTAAGTAACGGCAAAGTTAGGCAGGAGAGAGTTGGTGGTCCTTGCCTTATGCTTTATGCATTCTTTGAAATTTCATTGTTCATTAGTGATACCTGCCCAGAGCTTGTAGAATCAGGTTCGTGGTGAACTCTGCTTTCCCTTATAACGTAAATTTAGATGACCGCGGTGAGACCGAACCACGCGAAGAATGTGGCGTGTTTGGTGTCTGGGCTCCAGGTGAAGAAGTCTCCAAACTGACCTATTTTGGTCTGTTCGCCCTTCAACATCGTGGTCAAGAAGCTGCTGGAATCGCCGTTGGTGACGGCGAACGCCTTGTGGTCTTTAAGGACCAAGGCCTAGTGGCTAATATCTTCGACGAGTCCATTCTTAATTCCCTGAGCGGCGACGTCGCAGTCGGACACACGCGCTATTCCACCGCTGGTGGTAAAGAATGGTCCAATGTGCAACCGATGTTTAATACCTCGCCAAGCGGAGTAGACATCGCGCTGGGGCACAACGGTAACTTGGTTAACTTCGTCGAATTACGTGAACAAGCCTTTGAGCTTGGTCTATTCAAACCGCACGAAACGTCAGTGTCTGATTCCATGGTCATGACTGCACTGTTGGCAAACGGCGTATCCGAAGGCCACGGTGTTTTAGAATCAGCCCGTGAGCTGTTGCCACACATTAATGGCGCTTTCTGCTTGACGTTTACTGACGGACATACGTTGTATGCCGCACGTGATGCAGATGGTATCCGCCCTTTGGTATTAGGACGCCTACCAAAGGGTTGGGTCGTTGCCAGTGAAACGTGTGCCTTGGATATCGTGGGTGCGCAATTCATTCGTGAAATCGAACCTGGTGAAGTGGTAGCAATCGATGAGGCAGGTGTGCGCTCGGAACGATTTGCTGAGACAACACATCATGGCTGCGTCTTTGAGTATGTCTATTTGGCCCGTCCGGATTCAGAGATCCGTGGCCGCAGCGTGAACGCAGCACGAGTGGATATTGGTCGCCGTTTGGCGCGCAGCCATCCGGCTGAAGATTGCGACATGGTCATTCCAGTTCCAGAGTCCGGCAATCCTGCTGCCGTTGGTTATGCACGGGAATCCGGTCTGACATTTGCTCACGGGTTGGTGAAAAATGCCTACGTTGGACGTACATTCATCCAACCAACGCAAACTCTGCGTCAGCTCGGAATTCGGCTGAAACTTAATCCGCTTCGTGAAGTCATTGAAGGTAAGAAGCTGGTTGTTGTTGATGACTCCATCGTTCGTGGTAACACTCAACGCGCGCTCATTCGTATGCTCCGCGAAGCCGGAGCAGCAGAAGTCCATGTGCGTATCGCTTCACCGCCCGTGAAGTGGCCTTGCTTCTATGGCATTGACTTTGCATCGCCAGGCGAGCTTATTGCCAACGTGATCCCAACCGATGATCCTGAGGTCATCTGTCAGACGATTTGTGAGGCGATTGGTGCTGATAGCTTGGGCTTTGTCTCTGTCGACGACATGGTGGCAGCAACCCAACAGCCAGCACATGAGCTATGCGCGGCATGCTTTACTGGAAAATATCCACTGGGATTGCCCGCTGGAAACCCGAATGCAGAAGCCGTAAAGGTTCTACTAGGGGATGAAGCCAACCAGTAATATTGCTGGAGAGCAAAGAATTACGCTATCAAAGCAGACTGACCCAGCCCGGTGTCTAGCGCTACTGCTAGCCTGAACGCACGAACCACAAGCAATCTATAAGGACGCAATACTGTGAACTCCACACCTGAGAACACCCCTTCCACTGCCAAAGACGTTGATGAATCCGTTTCCTATGCTGCCGCTGGTGTAAGCATTGAGGAAGGCGACCGAGCAGTCACGCTGTTCGCTCCTCACGCCAAGCGCGCAACCCGCCCAGAGGTTATGGGTGGATTGGGTGGATTCGCTGGTCTGTTTAAGCTGGGCAACTACAAAGAACCAATTCTGGCTGCGGGTTCAGACGGAGTGGGAACCAAGCTCGCTGTTGCACAAGCAATGGATAAGCATGACACCATTGGTATTGACTTAGTGGCAATGTGCGTGGATGACTTAGTTGTTTGCGGTGCAGAGCCGCTATTCCTGCAGGATTATATTGCAGTGGGCAAGGTTATCCCGGAAAAGGTTGCTGACATCGTTTCTGGTATTGCAGAAGGTTGCGTGCAAGCTGGTTGTGCGCTTTTGGGCGGAGAGACGGCAGAACACCCAGGCGTGATGGACGCTGATGAATACGATGTATCTGCAACCGCAGTTGGCGTCGTGGAAGCAGACGCATTGCTTGGCCCAGACAAGGTTCGTGATGGTGATGTTCTCATCGCCATGGGCTCTTCTGGTCTGCACTCCAACGGTTACTCGCTGGCACGGTATGTCTTGCTAGAAAAGGCAGGACTTCCCCTCGATGGCTATGTAGAAGAACTCGGCCGAACCCTAGGTGAAGAATTGCTGGAGCCAACTCGTATTTATGCCAAGGATTGTTTGGCCTTGGCCGCTGAATGTGAGGTTTCCACCTTCTGTCACGTTACTGGCGGCGGTCTTGCTGGAAACCTCGAGCGCGTCATTCCTGAAGGCCTGCATGCCGACGTTCACCGTAACACTTGGACACCGGGAGATATCTTCACCACCATTGCTTCCGTGGGTAAGGTGCCATTGGCAGAGATGGAAAAGACCTTCAACATGGGTGTTGGCATGATCGCGATTGTCAGCAGCGCTGACCGCGACCGTGCACTCGCCATGCTCACTGCACGTCACATTGATGCGTGGGAGCTGGGAACAATTCGTTCTGCTACCGATGCAGATACCCAGCGTGTATCAATGCACGGAGAGCACTCTAACTTCTAGTTTCTGCCCAGAAAGGTGCAATAATTGCGTCTTCTGGGTGAACGAAAACACCGCGGTCACTGAATGCGACTGCGGTGTTTTGTGGTTTTTCAGCTTTTAGTAGCGAGTGTCTTCATCGCGCTCATCGTCCCACTTGTCAGTGTATGAGTCGGCGTAGTCATCGTCTTCATTCTCGGACCATGAATTGCCGGGCCGCTGTGAGGCGAGCTCCTTTTGGAGTGAATCCAAATCCATGTCTGGAGTGTTGTACTTGAGCTGGCGTGCAACCTTGGTCTGCTTTGCCTTTGCGCGTCCGCGTCCCATGTGCATGACCCCCTTGAGGTGAGTAGGGCACCCAGGGATGTTCGGGAGCCCCATCGACTTAAATGATTGTGAGTATGTTCCTGTAGAACACAATAGCCTGTACGGCGCGAAAATGCCGCACCGACCCCCACAACTTCCCGTGACCAGCAGCTTTCTGGCGTAAATTTGTACCTGCGTTGACGAATCTATAGTTAAAAGCTAATTAAAACTGTTTTGTTTAGCGTCCACGGAAATGATCGACGGCTTTGCGTCCTGCTTTGGGACCCTCGTCAGTGACTAAGGTTCCAGCATCAATTGCGGCAGAGGTTCCCAGTTCGGCTGTGCCAATACTCAATTGTGGAAGCTTAAGTCGCCCAGAATTATTCCCGGAAAGGCTGATAACAGAGCGTTTGATCAAGCCCAAAGCAATCGGACCTAAATCGCAATCATCAATGACTGTGCCCAGGCGACCGACTTTGCGGCCGTTGGCAAAGATAATTTCGCCTGGTTTGGGGAGCTTTGGAACTGATCCGTCGAGGTGGAGGAGAACCAGAATCCGCGGCGAGTGCCCCAAGTTTTCCACGCGGGCAACGGTTTCTTGTCCCCGATAGCAACCTTTGTTGAGGTGTACGGCGCCGCGATGATCCCCGCGTCCTATCCAAGCCGGGACTTCGTGAGGTATCGATTTATCATCCAAGTCGGCGCCGAGCTCGGGTTCTAAGTTCTTTACCCTCTCGGCGGTGAAAGCCATGAGCCCAGCGGGGGCGATGGAAGCATCGACAAGCAACTGCGCCACAGTTGCTAACTCCGAGCGAGGTACGGCGATGTCCAAACGCTGGGTCGTGGGCCATTCCACGGTACGGGTAAACACCGTCTTTTCCTGCACAGCGACGGGGAGAAGCTGCCTGAGAATGCCTTCGTCCACGCCCAAACTTGAACCTGAACTCGAACCTGAACTCGAACCTGAACTCGAACTCAGAATGGAGATAACCCCGAGATCGACCTCGGCGACTTCTACTTGTGACCAAAAGATCATCTTCTGCAGGAAATCCAGAAAAGTAGCACCTTGGGTAGCAGGTACGTCTAAAAAGAATCCCTCATCTGTGTAAACTACATCTGCATGGTGAAGAATATGGCCTTGGATATTGAGATCGAGGGCCGACGCAGAAAAGCCCACGGAGACATCGGTGAGCTTCTGGCTGAGCAGATTATTCAAAAACTCGGCAGCATCTGGGCCTGCAACTTTGATGACGGTGCGGTGTGAACGGTCAACAAAAACCGCACCCGCTTCCATAGCCCGTTGTTCGGCGAAAGGGTCACCATAATGCCAGGCCACCCCGGAACTGTCGACGTAGGTGTTTTCCTGTGCTTCTACGGCACCGAATAAATCCAACACACCAGATGCGTAAGTCACCGTTCCTAGAGTACCCGCCTGTGCGTCTCCTAGCCACAGTCTGGGCAGAAGGTGACCACCACACCGCTTGGGTTGGACGTTCACGTGGATCTAGCGCCCTATGGCTAGGTCAATATGTGAGGTTTAGATGAACTTTAAATTCAATACTGAGAACTGTGTGCGGAGCTGCGGCATAATAGGAGGTATGTCTAAAACGACGCCGGTAATTTATGTTGTGGAGCCATTCGGTGGATCCATTCGCTGGCACAACCCCTCATTGCCCCTTATATATTGGGATGATTATGCCGTAACTCGTGGTGATGGCATCTTTGAGTCCCTTCTGATTGTGGATGGCAAACCTGCGAATCTTGAGCGGCATGCGCAACGGTTTGCAAATTCAGCGGAGGCTATGCAGCTTCCCACGCCTCACATCGAGGGCTGGCTGCGGGCAACCCAAGCGGCGGCGGAAGAGTTTGGTGAGGGTGAAGGAAAGTGCACGTGGACGTATTCTCGGGGACGAGCATCGACCAAGATACCGACCGCATGGGTGACAATCCAACCAATTGATAAGGCGGTTCTGGACCAGCGTGCATCGGGAGTTCGGGTCATGGTTGCGGAGCGCGGCTGGTCTATTCCTACTGAATTGCCTGCAAAAACCCTAAATTATGCCGCCACGATGGCGACGTTGCGGTTAGCTAAAGATAAGGGGTTTGATGATGTCATCTTTACGGACCCGCAGTCGGGGGTGTTGTTAGAGGGTGCAACCTCGACCATTGTGTCTTTCAAGGGCAATAAAATTCGCACACCTGCGCATTCTGACATTCTTCCCGGCACAACACAGGCCGCGTTGTTTGACTATGCGCGGGAGAAAGGATGGCGCTGCAAAGCGCGGGAAATGAGCCTAGATCATTTGCTGAGCGCAGATTCGGTCTGGCTCGTGTCTTCCGTTCGCGTGGCCACGCGGGTTCGCCGGTTAAATGAGCACAAGCTCAAAGCCCCAAGTAACGAGGAAGAAATTCGCAGTCTCATTACTAGCGCCATGCAGCGCTAACAAAAACAAGCAAGAGCTCTATAGCCCTTGCTTGTCGATGCCCCGAGTGCCCCGTGTTAGCTTCTCGTTGTGCGTTTAGCCGGCGACGCGTGTTAGCTCAGCTGACATGAAGGGGCGGAGCTCACCGTCGACGAGACGTTCATCAACCCAGCCCAAGTTGTTGTTAGGCATAAGGCCGTACATGCGGCGGCCAGGCCCGAGATTTTTCGGCCCGGTTTCGGTAACCATCGTGGAAGCAGATTCTAGTTGCCACGCACGCTCATTAAATGGTTCGCCGTAGAAAATCTCCACCACGCCGTTAGACGAGGTGTAGGTCATTTCAATTTCGTCTTTTGCAGAGATGCGCCAAAAACCGGTCTCGCGTACTCCCGCACCGGACGGTTTACCTTCAGTATCGATAGTCCACGTACGGGAAGAAAAAGTCAGGTATTCGCCACCATCATGTGCGATGACCAATTGCTGGCCGAAGGAGAATTGCTCACCGTCGGAATCGTGAGCTTGACCTTCGCCTTGCCACACACCTACGAGGGGGAGGAGGGCCAAGAGGGCATCGTTAAGCGATGGGCCTTGGCGCAAGTTAGCGGTGTCATCATCCAAGGGCACCTCGGCTACCTCGATGGCCGGGATATTGCGACCTGCGGCATCCTTCCAAGCATCCGCAGCCATATTGACTGCGTCATTACTGTTGAGTTTGCCGTTTGCCATCCCGTGGGCAATTAACGCATCGGCGGCAGTATCGTGTGGAGGATTATTGTTTTCACTCATGAGGGACAATCTTAGACTCTAGGGCTGGGCTGTGCTTATTCCACGTGCATCTTCGCAGATATCGACAGCGTCTGATAAGCCCCCGCGCTGCTGATCTTTTCCGGCTAAAGTTGGTTGGTGTGCGAGCACTACTTATTGTGAATCCAAATTCCACGTCACAAGACGCTGAGCTGTTGCGGCAGATTATTCCCATCTTGCAAGATGTCGATGGGCTAACGCTGCATGTAAAGCACACGCATAATCAAGGACATGCGGAGAAAATGGTTTCTGGGCTCACGCGTGATGACTTTGACCTTATCGTAGCTCTGGGCGGAGACGGCACCGTTAATGAAGTAATCAATGGGTTGTTGGGGGCAGCCGATGATGAGCACCCCGATCCCGCAACTTTGCCACGTCTAGCTGTAATTCCAACTGGATCAGCCAACGTGTTTGTGCGCGCACTGGGATTTCCTGCTGATCCTGTGGAAGCAACAGAGGCGCTGGCAGAACACATTGAACAAGAAAACACTCGCCGAATTTGTTTGGGAACGTGGAACAACCGCTGGTTCGCAGTCAACGCGGGCTTTGGCTTGGACGCTGACGTACTCGCCCGAGTTGATCGAGCCAGGGAAAGAGGTTTTGCCGCGACTCCGTTGCGCTACCTGATGGTTTCCTTGCAGACTTTATCCCGCGCGAGTCATAACCCACCTGTGATTAATGCATATGCACGGTCGCGGGATGGCGAAGAATTGGAAGTTTCCGAAGTACCAGTACTACTGGCCTCTAACACCAACCCGTGGACCTTCTTAGGGCCACTGCCAGTGGTGACTAATCCTGAAAACTCCTTCGATGAAGGCCTCGGGTTGTTCGGGTTGCGTGATTTGCAGGGTTTTTCTGGCCTCGTTGCCGTGTTGCACCTCTTCGGAGCAGATAGGAAAGGCAGGTTGTCATCCCTCACAAAGGGGTCAACTATTATGTTTGATGATGCCGAATTCGTGCGGTTATCGTGCCCGTCCCCGCACCGTTTTCAAGCAGATGGGGAGTCTGCCGGTGAATTTACCAACGTGGAACTGCGGTCAGTTGTTGGTGCGATTGAAGTCTATGTTCCCCATGGGCACAGAAAGCCCTACGAGCGTAGCGTGCGAGAGGTCTTGCGCGACTTCATTCGCCTTTCCTGAGGCCGGCGGGAGATTTATTTCCGATTACCTAACTCATCAAAATCTCCGTCAATTTCCACTGGTGACAGCCGGTGGATGTCAAAGATAGTGTCCCGGGTCTGAGTCTCAAACTCAAGGGAGCCACCCAAAAGGCGAACCATTGATGCTTGGTGGGGTAGGGGAAGCTGCCGCGTGTCCATTTCAAAGGAGAAAATCTCTGCGGCCTTTGCAGAAGGGGCAGTTACAGGGGTCATAATGAAGTTTTCATTGACCAATCGCAGATCAACGACAGTGGTAGTGGGTTCTTCATCCCCGGGTAATGTTCCGGTTAATTCAGCTTCTGTAGAAACTCCACCAGACGGAGAAATGTTTTTCGGGTTAGCGATCTGCAAATCGGTAATTCCAAAAAGTTTGCCCAAAGCTACACCATCCAAAATGATGGAATGGGACAACGTAGATACCTCAGCACCATTGAAATTGCCGCTCAAGACTTGTTCGCGAGTCACATTGACATCGCGAAGCTTTGTAAAAGCATTGATGAGGCCGAATTGTTCTACCTCAATGTCTAAAGCCCGAATTTCAATAAGGGGAATTTCGTGTTCTGCAAGGAAACCTGCGGCGAGGTAAGGAAAACCTCCCACATAGACTCCAGGCGTGGATTCTAATCCAGAGACTTCCTTTATTGCGGCGCCCACTTCTTTTTCAGCGTGGATAGCAAAAGCGCTGTCTATGAGAACAGTGCTGCCGCCGATAGCGATGAGAACAGCGCTAATTTTAAGCGCATTCCACGCGCGGCGCGGGAGGCGGACAACTACTTCTTCGGCCGACTGGTGAGGTAAGTTCACCTCTCCAGTTGTACCGGATAGCCAGCGGTATAAACCAATAGTGCATTCACAGGGGCGACTGGCCACCTGGGTTGTCGTAAGCACTTAAAGTAGAGCGCATGGATAACGCTAGCCCTGCTAACCCACTGCACACAGCAACAATTATTCCAACTTGTCTGCCAGAGCACCCCGCAGTGCTATCCGCAGTGCAGTCGCTTGCCGATGCCACCACGAAACACGATGGCATCGCTCCGCTCTCAGAGCAGTTCCTATTGGGGCTTGCAGACCCTCGATTAGGACATCAACACTACGTCGTGCAGTCAGTAGAAGGCACAGGTCAAGCAACTGTAAAGGACTCTGCGCACAGCAGTGACTTTTCAACGGGGTCTGTATGGGGAGTTGCGGCTTTTGATGGCGATAGCGCCGAGCTATTTGTTGGCGCTGAGTTTCGCCGACAGGGAATAGGTGAGCAGCTTTATCTCACGCTGCAAAATGACCAACCGAAATCCGTAGCGGTGTGGGCTCATGGAAACTTGCCACCAGCGGTGAATATGGCCAAAAAGCTAAAATTAGAGGTCACCCGGCATCTTTTGGTCATGTCGGTTAAAGGACAATGCCTTAGCAATGCTGCTGAGGTAGAAAATCCTCGTGGTGAGTACGTCATAGAGAATCTCTCACGTTCCAGTACACGTTGGGGTACGGAATATGTTCAGGAACAATGGTTGACTGTAAATAACGAGGCCTTTTCTTGGCACCCTGAACAAGGGGGATGGGATGCTGAGCGCCTGCAGCGAGCGATGGAAACGCAGTGGTTTGATCCCGAAGGAGTTCTTTTGCTTTGGGATGCCAGTGAAGCTACTGTCTCTAACGCTTCACGTCCAGCGTTGGCAGGGTTTCACTGGACCAAGCAAGAAAAAGATGGAAGCTCCAAAAACCCTAGCGTAGATGCCGTCGGAGAGGTCTACGTCATTGGGCTTGCTAATAGCTATCGTGGCCGGAAGCTCGGTGATTCATTAATGCGTGCGGGGCTAAGGCACTTGCTCAATCAGGGAGTTGGTGAAGTTATTCTCTATGTTGAAGCCGATAATGAACCAGCCGTTAAGGCCTATGAACGCCTTGGGTTTGCAGTGCGAGAAAATCACGTTGTGTACGCCCCTAAATCCTAATTGTTTTCAATAAGGCCCTAAAGGTGACGAGCCTCACGCGCAACACAGGTATAATTAACCATCTGTTTACCCGAATTACCCACTGGGGTTAACCAACACCAGATACCTTTTCAATTCGTGAGTACAACACGCTGAGAATGCAATAAAAAATTCTTTAGAAATTTCTTAAAGAAAAGCAACCCACTTGGCACGTACTCGGTCGAATTTTGAACCCTGACTAAATCCCGGAAAGGTATCCCGTGATTCGCAACTTTAAGCGCTCTGCAGCCGTTATCGGTGTTGTAGCTGCATCTTCCGCTGCTCTGGTAGCTTGTTCTAACTCTTCTGACCAGGCTTCCAACGGTTCTGACTCTTCTGCTAAGGGCTCTTCTGAGTCCTCGGTTGAGCTGCCAGGCGGCTACACCCTCTCCGGCGCCACCGGCGGTTTGGTTGCTGAGGGTGCATCCTCTCAGCAGAACGCCATGGACTACTTTGGCGCAAAGTTCCAGGAAGTAACCAATGGTGACTCTTACTTGGAATACAACCCAACCGGTTCCGGTTCCGGCCGTACCAACTTCGTAGCTGGCCAGGTTGTATTCGCAGGTTCTGACTCCCCATTGGCAGAAGACCAGGTTGAGCCAGCTAAGAAGCGTTGTGGTGGCAACGAAGCATGGCACCTGCCATTCGTCATTGGTCCTGTAGCAATTGCTTACAACCTCGAGGGCGTTGAGAAGCTGAACCTGACCACTCAGACCGTCGCAGACATCTTCTCTGGCAAGATCACTACTTGGAACGACCCTAAGATCGCTGCTGAGAACGCTGGCGTTGAACTTCCAGACACCCCAATTTCGGTTGTTTACCGTTCCGATGAGTCCGGTACCTCTGATAACTTCCAGAAGTTCCTCAAGGCTTCCACCGAGGGCTGGACTGGTGAAGGCACCAACTTCCCAGCAACCGTTGGTGAGGGTGCACAGGGCTCCTCCGGTGTTGCAACCCAGGTTCAGCAGATTGACGGCGGCATCACCTACGTTGAGCACTCTCACGCAGCTGACTCCGGCTTGGGCATTGCTAACATTGACTTCGGTAACGGCCCAGTTGAAATCAACGAGGAAAACGTTGGTTCCGCACTTGACTCTCTTGAGTTCAAGACCGAGGGCAACAACATGGTCATTGACTCTGCAGCACTCTACGGTTCTGCAGAAGGCTACCCACTCATCCTGACCACTTATGAAATTGTTTGCTCCGGCGGTTACACCGAAGAAGAAGCAAACTTGGTTAAGGACTTCCTGATGACCGCTTTGGCTCACCAGGATGAGGGTCTTGCTGAGGCTGGCCACATCCCAGTTACCGGCAGCCACTACGACCGCCTCGTTGAGGCTGTCAACGCGATTTCCGCAGGTTAATTCCATTCAACGGCCTCGCTGCTGTTTGAAAGATGAGCTTTCAAACAGGCGGGGAGTTGAACGCCCCCGTTTAGTACCATCCCCACAAAAACCAATGGACGGTGCATCGGGGGCTTCATGCCGCTTACAGCGGCGTGTGTGACTTTATTCAAACAAACCGAAGTTGAAGGATTGTGCCACATGGCTGACTACAACTCCACCTCGAGTGACCAGGTCAAATTTGAAGATGACCGCTCACACGTGGGGCCAAAACCTATGGCGGTTCCCTCCACACACACTGATGCAGCAAACAGTGATAATGGGGTCGTCAAAACTGAAAATGTAAAACGTCCAGGCGATCGAGTCTTTGAGTTTCTCTCTACAGGATCCGCCGCGCTAATTACCGTATTCATCGCGGCAATCGGAATCTTCCTGATTCTGCGCGCAATTCCTGCGCTGAACCGCAATGCTGAAGGTTACCTAGGGTTTTTCACCTACTCCGGCACGTGGAACACCAGCGATGTAGAGAACATGTATTTCGGTATCCCGAACTTGTTCGCCGCTACCGTGACAATGTCTCTTGTCGCACTCGTTATCGCAATGCCTATTGCATTGGGTGTTGCAATCTTCCTTTCGAACTACGCGCCTAAACGCTTGGTGAAGCCAATGGGCTACCTCGTGGATATGTTGGCTGCAGTCCCATCGATCGTCTACGGCCTGTGGGGCTGGTTGGTTCTCGGCCCAGTCCTCACTGGATTCTACGAATGGTTGGAAGGTTGGGCAGGCAATTTCTTCCTGTTTACTACCTACGCTAACTCCCCATCGTTTGCTACCGGTCGCAATATGTTCACCGGTGGCATCGTATTAGCAGTCATGATCTTGCCGATTATCGCCGCTACTGCACGCGAAGTTTTTGTTCAGACTCCACGCGGCCAAATTGAGTCCGCTTTGGCCTTGGGTGCTACCCGCTGGGAAGTGGTCCGGATGACAGTGCTGCCATTCGGCCTATCTGGTTACATCTCTGGCGCAATGCTTGGTTTGGGCCGCGCTTTGGGCGAAACCATGGCGTTGTACATGGTCGTGTCTCCATCGTCGGAGTTTCGCGGTTCCTTGTTCGACGGTGGTACTACCTTCGCAACGGCAATTGCGAACGCTGCGCCTGAATTCAATAACGACATCAAAGCCGGCGCATATATCGCGGCAGGCTTGGTGCTGTTCTTGCTTACGTTCATTGTTAACGCCATCGCACGTGCCATCGTGTCAGGCAAGAGTAAATAAGGAGGGGTGATTCAGAAATTATGAATACTGTTTCTCCTTCACAAGAAGCTGTAAAGAAGACCAGCACTTTTTCCGGGATTTCATCATCCCGAAAAACCACCAACACCGCAGCAACGTTTATTATCTACCTCTGCATGCTTCTAGCGGTTGTCCCGCTGGTGTGGGTGCTGTGGGAACTCATCACCAAAGGTTTGCCACCGGTACTTCACCTTGACTGGTGGACTGATGACATGCTGGGTGTGCGCTATGCCCAACCAGGCGGCGGTGCCCTGCATGCAATCGTGGGTACACTCGTTCAGGCTTTCTTCGCCTCCGTCATCGCTATTCCAATCGGTATCTTTACTGCCATCTACTTGGTGGAATATTCAAAGGGTGGCTGGCTAGGACGTATTACCACCTTCATGGTGGATATCCTTTCCGGTGTTCCTTCCATCGTTGCAGCGTTGTTTGTTTACGCAGCTTGGATTACAGTTTTGGGCTTTGACCGTTCTGGTCTGGCCGTGGCTTGGTCGCTTTTGCTGTTGATGATTCCAATTGTTGTTCGAAACACCGAAGAAATGCTGCGTGTTGTTCCCATGGATCTTCGCGAAGCGTCTTATGCACTTGGTGTACCTAAGTGGAAGACAATTGCGAAGATTGTTCTACCTACTGCCTTGTCCGGAATTGCAACCGGTATCATGCTCGCAATTGCACGCATTATGGGTGAATCCGCACCGGTTTTGATTCTCGTGGGAACCACCCCAGCGCTCAAGTGGGATCCATCCTCTGGCCCTATGTCGTCCCTTCCTCTCATGATGTTGGACATGTTCAAAGCGGGCCTGAACCAAAATGTTTTGGACAAGATGTGGGGTGCCGCGTTCACGCTGGTTCTTCTCATCGCCATTTTGAACATCGGCGCGCGCGTGATCTCCGCCAAGTTCTCCATCAAACAGTAATTGCCTGTACAAGAAAATTCGGGAGCATCTAAAATGTCGAAGCTTGAACTCAACGACGTCAATATCTACTACGGCGATTTCCACGCTGTACAAAATGTCAACATGCACATTCCTGCACAGGCAGTTACTGCATTCATCGGACCATCCGGTTGCGGAAAGTCGACTGTGTTGCGCACTATCAACCGTATGCACGAGGTTATTCCTGGTGCATATGTCAAGGGTGAGGTTCTTCTTGACGGCGAAGACATCTACGCACCTAAGGTAGATCCTGTTTCCGTTCGAAACACCATTGGAATGGTCTTCCAAAAGCCAAACCCATTCCCAACTATGTCCATTGAGGAAAATGTAGTTGCTGGTCTGAAGCTTTCTGGTGAGAAGAACAAGAAGAAGCTACGGGAAGTAGCAGAGAAGTCACTCCGCGGCGCTAACCTGTGGGACGAGGTCAAGGACCGTCTGGACAAGCCAGGTGGCGGTCTTTCCGGTGGTCAGCAGCAGCGTCTTTGCATCGCTCGCGCAATCGCAGTGGAGCCTGAGGTTCTGCTTATGGATGAGCCTTGCTCTGCACTGGACCCAATTTCTACCTTGGCTGTTGAGGACCTCATTCACGAGTTGAAAGAGAACTTCACCATCGTCATTGTTACCCACAACATGCAGCAGGCTGCACGTGTGTCTGACAAGACCGGTTTCTTCTCTCTTGAAGCAACAGGTAAGCCAGGACACCTCGTGGAATTCGATGACACTAAGAAGATCTTTGAAAACCCAGAGCAAAAGGAAACGGAAGACTACATCTCCGGACGTTTCGGATAGTCAACGTTAACTCGCTTCGCTGAAGGGGCGCCTTGGTCGGCTGGGGACGGTCCTAGAGCAAACATAAAAAAATAAAGCACCGCGATTTTGTTGCTAGTCAGGTCAACACAATCGCGGTGCTTTAGTTTTGTTATAACGTCGACAATGGTTAGTGCTTAAATTGTCGTTCGAGCGCCGCGAAACGAGCTTCGACATCAGCACGCTGCGACTCGCTTTCTTGCCGTGCGAGATATTCGTTAGGGGATAGTCCCGTAATAAGGAAGATAACGCGAGCTGCTACATTGACGCAGTGATCTGCGTACCGCTCATAAAAGCGGGAGAGTAGCGCGATGTCCACTGCGGCACGAGCAGTATCGTTCCATTCGCGTTCAGTCAGAATGGAAAGCAGATGGTGGTTGATGTCATCAACGGCATCATCTTCCGTGGTTAATTGAAGCGCACCGTCCGTATCAGGATCCACTAGGACATCGCGGGTGAGTGCCGCCATGTCGCCAACAAGACGGGCGAGTTCTTTGAAATAACCACGAAAAGCTTCAGGAAGAACAAACTCTGGATGCCTCCGGCGAGCAGCTTTGGCGATGTGCTGCGCAAGCTCACCCATGCGGTTGAGCTCCTCGACGATGTAGATCGAGGAGACAACCTGGCGCAAATCTTTTGCCAAGGGGTTTTCTAATGCGAGCAGGGCCACTGCGCGCTCTTCGCAGCGCATGCGAATGTCCGCCAATTCATCGGAAAGCGAAATTGCCTCCTCAGCGGGTTGCAGCTCGGCCGTAAGAAGGGCAGTAGAAGCCTTATCCATGATCGCCGAGACGGCATCGCACATCACGATGAGATCGTGGGCGAAGTTGTCTAGTTGTTCGCGGTATGCATAGCGCATAAGTGGCATTTTATGCGAGATGGATTGATTGTGCTGAACGTGAAGTCTCAGAAAAAGCTATAAACCCCCCCGTAAAGAGGTGGTAAATCTATTTTGAATACTAAATTATCCACCGGAGTGCATAATTTCAGCACCTTCGGGTACAGATTCATCCTCGGGATCATCTAGCCATCCTTCAGGCAGGATCACCTTTCCTGGAGATCCTTGGCGTCCGCGAGGGCCGTCTGCATCGTCAGCCAAAGCGGAGGCATCAGCCCACGGGGCCAATAAATTGCGGAGCTCTTGCAAACTAGACACTCGTGAAAGCTGAGCTCGTACCTCTCCTCCAACGGGAAAACCGCGCAAATACCAGCCAATATGTTTGCGAATATCGCGGCACGCCTGGATCTCGCCATCGTACTGGGCGAGCAGTTCCGCATGGCGAATAATGATCTGTGTGACTTCTCCCAACGTGGGAGGCGCAGGGATTTCTTCGCCACGAAGCTCAGCTGAAAGCTCCGCAAATAGCCACGGGCGGCCCAGGCATCCTCGACCGACAACGACCCCGTCGCACCCAGTTTGTTCCATCATTGCGCGGGCATCAGTAGCTTTAAAAACGTCACCATTGCCTAAGACAGGGATGCCAGTGTGTGCAAGATGTTCCTTTAGGCGAGCAATTTCGCCCCATTCTGCTTCGCCGGAGTAGCGCTGCGCTGCTGTGCGGGCATGCAAAGCGACGGCCTGCGCGCCCTCTTCGACAGCGATGCGGCCGGCATCGAGATGCGTGTGATGCTCATCGTCGATGCCGATTCGGAACTTTACGGTGACGGGAATGTCTGTCCCCGCGGTGGCACGCACGGCGGCCGCAACGATATTGCCGAAGAGACGCCGCTTATAGGGCAGCGCAGAGCCGCCGCCGCGCCGAGTCACCTTGGGGACGGGACAGCCAAAGTTCATGTCGATGTGATCCGCGAGGTTCTCATCCGCGATCATTTTGGCTGCCTTGTACGTGTACTCCGGGTCAACGGTATATAACTGAAGTGAGCGCGGATTCTCATCTGTTGCAAAAGTTGTCATAGCTAACGTTTTTTCGTTGCGCTCAACGAGGGCACGCGCAGTCACCATCTCACAAACATAGAGGCCAGATACCGTGCCGGTGCGCTTAATCTCTTGTTCACGGCAGAGGCTACGAAACGCTACATTGGTCACCCCAGCCATCGGCGCGAGGATAACAGGAGACGAAACGTCAATCTTGCCAATTCTTAATCCCACGTGGGCAATTGTGCACTTGTCGCTGGTCAAAGGCAAACCCACATACTCACTTTTTGTAAACGCTTGATGTAAAAAGTCCTAGCGGCTTTTCACAGGGAAAGCGCAATCTGTCACGTTCTTAGCTATTGTGGTGTATGTAACTAAAAATGCATGAGTGAGACCTAGTCGATAGTGGTATTAAACCGTATCGCTTCATGGAGCTTTCATGGGGCTTTCATGGATCTATACAGAACACTATTTGCGGTGCTTTGCGAATGCTTTCGAAGAGGAGGTAATAACTTGTCCGAGAGGATTGCATACTACAAGGATTTGGTGGTTACTGCTGAGGAGGCCGCACAGCACGTTAATCATGGTGACCGTGTTGGGATTTCCGGTTTCACCGGCGCTGGGTATCCGAAAGCTCTGCCAACGGCAATTGCTGCGAAGGCTAAGGCTGCACACGCTCGCGGCGAAGAGTTCCAGATCGATCTGTTCTCAGGAGCATCGACCGCTCCAGATTGTGACGGTGTTTTGGCAGATGCAGATGCCTTGCGTTTCCGTGCCCCGTACAACTCCGATCCATCCCTGCGTGACAAGGTTAACGAGGGGAAGATCCTATACCAGGATATCCATCTGTCTCACTCAGGTCAGCAGGTTGAGGAGGGCTTCTTTGGAGACTTCCATGTGGCCATTATTGAGGCTGTGCGAATTACGGAAGATGGCAACATTATTCCTTCTTCTGCAGTGGGCAACAATCTTGAGTACATCGATGCCGCTGAAAAGATCATTATCGAGGTTAACTCGTGGCAATCGGTCAATTTGGAGGGCATGCACGATATTTACAAGATTGAGAAGCTGCCAAACCGTCAGCCAATTCCCATCACCAAGGTAGATGACCGGATTGGTACTCCGTATATCGAGATTCCGCAGGAAAAAGTCGTCGCGGTTGTAGAAACGAATGCGCCGGACCGAAATGCGCCCTTCAAGTCTCCCGACGAGGTCTCAGAGAAAATTGCTGCTAACTTCATCAACTTCCTAGAAGGTGAAGTTGAAGCCGGCCGCTTGTCTTATGACCGGTTCATTATGCAGTCGGGTGTGGGTAATGTTCCTAACGCTGTGATGGCTGGCTTGTTGGATTCCAAGTTTGAAAACATTCAGGCATATACCGAAGTGATTCAAGATGGAATGTTGGATCTTATCGATGCAGGCAAGATGACTGTCGCATCCGCTACTTCCTTCGCACTGTCGCCAGAGTATGCGGAGAAGATGAATGCGGAGGCGCAGCGCTATGCCAAGCACATTATTTTGCGCCCGCAACAGGTTTCCAACCATCCCGAGGTTATCCGTCGTGTCGGCCTCATCTCTTCTAACGGCATGATCGAGGCGGATATTTACGGAAATATCAACTCCACCAATGTCGGCGGCTCACGCATGATGAATGGTACGGGTGGTTCCGGTGACTTCACACGAAACGCGTACATTTCCACGTTTGTATCGCCATCGGTAGCTAAGGATGGCGCAATCTCAGCAATCGTCCCATTTGTGTCTCATACCGACCATACTGAGCACGATACGATGGTGATTATCACTGAACACGGCGTTGCAGACCTGCGTGGATTGGCTCCACGTGAGCGTGCTGAGTGGGTAATCGCAATTGCGCATCCTGAGTATCGCCCGATTTTGGAGGAGTACTTTGAGCGGGCTAAGCAAAATAAGTTCGTCCACACTCCGCATGATTTGAAGACGGCGTTTGACTTCCAGATAAACTTTGCAGAAAAGGGAGACATGCGCGGTTAAGAAAACGACCTCGGCAGCTTTTCTGCCAGGGAAAACTGGGTTGAGTATCAGTTGGCCGAGGTCTGTTTTTTAATTTGCGCGGTTGCATACTACACTAGGTAGGCGTTGGGCCTTTAGCTCAGTTGGTAGAGCTACGGACTTTTAATCCGCAGGTCCCGGGTTCGAGCCCCGGAGGGCCCACAAACTATAAAAGGTGCGGGTCTCCAGTTTTCGCTGGAGACCCGCACCTTTTAGTTTTCATTTAGCTTTTGACCATGCGCTTTAGCGCTTTCATCGCCTCATCAATTTTCTCCTGGGCGGCGTCGGGGTCATGTGCAGCACCGGCCACGCAGTGGGTGATGTGGTCTTCCATGAGAGCAAGAGCAACATTTTCCAAGGCCGAAGTAACGGCTGAAATCTGCGTGATGATGTCAATGCAGTAGGTGTCTTCTGCAACCATGCGTTGAACCCCGCGTGTTTGACCTTCGATCCGTTTGAGACGAGCTAGGTACTTTTGTTTAACTTCCGGATCGGAATTGTATCCGTGTACGCCCGGTTTGTGACACGAACATGTATCCTGAATTTCACTCATAACCTGGACTTTCTTGTTTGTTTGAGTGGGCGATTTTGCAATCCATTTTACATCAAGTATATTTTGAGAAGTCGCCGAGAGGCGGCAGGCCCCCATCGTCTAGCGGCCTAGGACACCGCCCTTTCACGGCGGCGGCACGGGTTCGAATCCCGTTGGGGGTACGGAAGAAATTCCATACCGTATGGCCCTGTGGCGCAGTTGGTTAGCGCGCCGCCCTGTCACGGCGGAGGTCGCGGGTTCAAGTCCCGTCAGGGTCGCAGCGTGGATATGGCGCCAGCTTTTATTAAGGCTGGCGCTTTTTCGTGTATGAAAACCAATTTCTATAGGGGTCATGTGGAGTAGGATGACAGGTGGAATTTTCCCAAGGAAGGAACCACCATGATTTTGACTGAAGTCAAAGACCGAGTAGCCATTATTACTCTCAACCGTCCCAAGGCCCTCAACGCGCTCAACACTGAGTTGGAAAAGGCAGTGGCCGAGGCAGTAGCCAACTATGACGCAGATGAGAATATTGGTGCCATTATCATCACCGGTTCGGAACGAGCATTTGCGGCCGGGGCGGACATTAAGGAAATGGCCGATCAAACTCCTGTGACCATGACAAAGAAGAGCTGGTTTGCGGGTTGGGACAGCGTTTCGCGCGCTTCAACTCCCATCATTGCGGCGGTTAATGGTTACGCCCTCGGTGGGGGGTGCGAATTGGCAATGCTGTGCGATTTCATTATTGCCGGCGATAGCGCAAAGTTTGGACAGCCGGAAGTCAATTTGGGTGTCACCCCTGGAATCGGTGGTTCTCAGCGACTCACTAGGCTTGTTGGTCGCGCTAAGGCAATGGAGATGTGCCTTACTGGGCGCATGATGGATGCTGAAGAAGCAGAAAAGTCCGGCCTAGTCGCTCGAGTTGTTCCGGCAGCAGAGCTTCTCGATGAAGCCCTGGAGACCGCGCAGAAGATAGCGTCGAAGTCTTTCCTAGCAACCTCCCTTATCAAGCAACAGATTCACGCCGTCGATGAACTGTCTTTGTCCCAGGGTCTGAAGTTCGAACGTCGAACCTTCTACGGTCAATTTGCAACAGACGACCAAAAAGAAGGCATGAGTGCCTTTATGGATAAGCGTGAACCTAAGTTCAATAATTCCTAGTTTTGACGCTTTCACTTTAGCCGTTTGACATGGCGATTTGTGCTAGGGAGGGAATGTTCTGTACAGTAACATTTCGTGCCTAGCACACAGAAAAATAAATAAGGCCCTGTGGCGCAGTTGGTTAGCGCGCCGCCCTGTCACGGCGGAGGTCGCGGGTTCAAGTCCCGTCAGGGTCGCAAGATTGTCTTCGGACAATCTTTGGCCAGATAGCTCAGTCGGTAGAGCACACGCCTGAAAAGTGTGGGGTCGCCAGTTCGATCCTGGCTCTGGCCACAACACTTAGCCTCTCAGTAGTAATACTGAGAGGCTTTTTGTATGTTGTTGAACAAGCGCAGGCGGCTGGGTCAGGAACTTCCTAGAACTAGCAGGAACTTTGTGCAATTGCCGTAAAATCAGGGGCATGGTTCATGAAATTGTTCATAATGAAAAACGCCAGCGCTTTTCCATTGCTGTAGATGGACAAAATGCGGGATTTGCTGCCTACTCCACACCGAGAGAAGGAGTTCGGGATTTCAACCACACAGTGATTAACCCTGATTTTAGAGGGAAAGGCCTGTCCAAGGTTCTCATTAAAGCCGTGCTGGATGATACCCGTAATAGTGGCATGGCCGCCGTGGCATCCTGCTCAGCGGTAGCTGAGTTCATAGAGAAAAACCCCGATTACAAGGAACTGTTGGGTTCCTAGCGTAAACGGGGCTCTATGAGCTTCGGTTAGATGAAGTAGTCAGGATCGACAAGCTTAATGCGTTCTTCTTTGCGCCGTGGACGGTTTTTAGCGGGGATTCCAGTTGCTGTGTGATAGGCGGGGACGTCCTTGGTTACTACGGCGTTAGCGCCTATGGCGGAACCTTCGCCGATGGTGATTGGGCCTAGGACCTTGGCTCCTGCGCCGATGGTGACGTTGTCCTCGACAGTGGGGTGGCGTTTGGTTTGTGTGAGCACCTGTCCTCCCAAAGTAACACCGTGATAGAGCATGACACCGTCACCAATCTCGGAGGTTTCACCAATGACGACACCCATGCCGTGGTCGATGAAGAAGCGACGACCAATGGTTGCGCCGGGGTGGATTTCAATACCCGTGAAAAAACGAGAAATCTGGGCAAGGATACGTGCGGAACCGGTGAGACCCTTCTTCCATAGCCAATGGGACACGCGGTGCGCCCAGATAGCATGTAAGCCCGAATAGACAATGGCGGTTTCAACATCACTGCGGGCGGCAGGGTCGTGCTCGCGTGCGTTGGCCAGATCCTCGCGGATGCGGGAGATTATCGTAAACGGATTCATGCTGTGGATTCTACTTTCTATGGCAAACTACGGCGCAGACACGACAAAGCCCGGCTCCACCGTTATGGCTAAAGCCGGGCGAGTGCGCCACTTAGCTACTAGTCGCGAATGTCTTCGTACAAGACAGTGGAGACGTAACGCTCACCAAAGTCTGGGGCGACGACGACGATGGTCTTGCCCTTGAACTCATCGCGAGCTGCGAGCTTGAGCGCTGCGGAAACATTGGCACCGGCAGAGATACCTACGAGCAAACCTTCTTCGGTAGCTAGCTTGCGGGAGATAGCAATGGCTTCTTCGTTGGTAGCGGTGAGAACTTCGTTCAGCAGCGAACGATCCAAAACCTCAGGGATGAAGTTAGCGCCTAGGCCTTGGATCTTGTGGGGACCAGCCTTGCCCTCGGTGAGCAATGGGGAATCGGCAGGCTCGACTGCGACAAGCTTGATGTCTGCGTTTTGTTCTTTGAGGTAGCGGCCTGCACCGGTGATGGTGCCACCGGTACCGATGCCAGCGACGAAAGCGTCTACGTTGTGGCCGGAGTCCTCCCAAATCTCAGGACCGGTGGTGTTGTAGTGAACCTCGGGGTTTGCTTCATTGGCGAACTGGCGGGCCAAGACAGCGTTGTCTTCCGACGCGACGATCTCATTGGCCTTGTCGACAGCACCCTGCATGCCAGCAGAACCTGGGGTCAGCACGATTTCTGCACCGTAGGCGCGCAGCAGAACACGACGCTCAGAGGACATTGTCTCCGGCATGGTCAAGATAACCTTGTAGCCGCGAGCAGCTCCAGCAAGTGCAAGAGCAATACCGGTGTTACCGGAGGTGCCTTCTACGATGGTGCCACCTGGCTTGAGCTCGCCAGACTTTTCTGCTGCATCGATGATGGCCACACCAATACGGTCTTTGACTGAGTTGGCGGGGTTAAAGGACTCAACTTTTACCAATACTTCGGCGTCGAGGTCGGCAGTTAGTCGATTGAGGCGGACCAATGGGGTGCCACCGATAGTTTCTAGAATCGAAGCATAGATCTTAGCCACGAAAATTCTCCTTAAATTTTGACGATGTTTCTAACCATACACCAACATACTAGACAAGCCGGTATATAAATTCTAGACAGCCGAGTTTTAATATAATCGCAGATAGAGCCGCATGGGTGACTTACCGATGAATTTGATAGGGAATTTTCAGTTCGGGTGCACCTATGTGGGTGTAACTGAAGGCGCGGCTATGGTTGTGATCCAAATTGGGTCTTTTTGTCCGATGGGGTTTAGAATTACCCCCGAACGCCGGTTGAACTGTGATGAACTATGTTGATTCACCCCCGAACGCCGGGTTGGACAGGAGAGTTAGATGGACACGCATCGTATTCAAGACGATGATGAAGCCGTCCGCGCGGCACTGTCTTCTTTGAAGACTGCCACGGGCATTCCGGTGACAATGTATGGAACGTTGCTACCTGATAACCGAGTGCAAATCACCCAATGGGTTGGTTTGCGCACTCCTGCTCTGCAAAACTTGACCATCGATCCAGGTGTTGGCGTAAGTGGAAAAGTTGTAAGTACCCGCCGCGCGGTTGGAGTGTCCGATTATGTTCGGGCTACCACTATCTCTCACGAGAACGACCGGTATATCCAAGACGAGGGTCTACACTCCATCGTCGCGATGCCTATTATCGTTCAGCGAGAAATTCGCGGCGTGCTCTACGTAGGTGTCCATTCTCCCGTGCGCCTAGGTGAAAAGGTTATTGAAGAAGTAACTATGACAGCACGCACGCTGGAACAAGATCTTGCGGTCAATTCAGCAATGCGTCGTAGTGACGGCGGCAAGGCCGGCACAACGCGCGGGCATACAATGAATGGCGCCGAATGGGAACAGGTGCGATCCACCCATTCAAAGTTGCGCATGTTGGCTAATCGCGTTGATGATGAATCGCTGCGCAAGGAACTTGAGTCTTTATGTGATCAGATGGTGTCACCGGTGCGCGTAAAGCAATCTACGAAGCTGTCAGCCCGCGAGCTTGATGTCTTAAGTTGCGTCGCTTTGGGGCATACCAATGTAGAAGCCGCAGAAGAAATGGGAATTGGCGCAGAGACTGTCAAGTCTTACTTGCGTTCAGTGATGCGCAAACTTGGTGCACACACTCGCTATGAAGCAGTTAACGCTGCTCGGCGAATCGGCGCTTTGCCGTAAGATACCTCAATGTGAAAGATTTATTTGTTGTCTCTGGTGGTGCGCGGCTGCAAGGCGCTGTAAAAGTTGATGGCGCGAAAAATTCAGTGCTGAAACTAATGGCGGCCGCCTTGCTCGCCGAGGGTACGACCACGTTGACCAATTGTCCGGAAATTCTTGATGTTCCTTTGATGAGGAAGGTTCTGGAAGGCCTTGGTTGCCACGTTGTCATTGAGGGACAAACGGTCACTATTGACACTCCTGCGGAGCTGAGTAGCGATGCAGACTTTGAAGCTGTTCGCCAGTTTCGCGCCTCAGTGTGTGTACTCGGGCCCTTGACGGCGCGTTGCGGTAGCGCACGAGTCGCTCTCCCCGGCGGAGATGCAATTGGTAGCCGCCCCTTGGACATGCATCAGTCGGGTCTGGAGAAGATGGGGGCAAAGACCTATATCGAGCACGGCGCAGTTGTCGCAGAGGCAGCCCATTTGGCGGGCGCTCGCATTGCTCTTGACTTCCCATCGGTAGGGGCGACCGAAAACATCATCACTGCAGCAGTGCTTGCCGATGGCACCACCGTTTTAGATAACGCTGCCCGTGAGCCGGAAATTGTTGATTTATGTACGATGCTGGCATCAATGGGCGCCAACATTGAAGGTGCCGGAACTTCTACAGTCACCATTGTCGGTGTGGACAAACTCCAGCCGACCAGTCATGAAGTGATCGGCGACCGCATCGTGGCCGGAACTTGGGCTTATGCCGCTGCTATGACCCGCGGAGACATTACTGTCGGCGGAATCGCTCCACGCCACCTGCATCTTCCTCTGGAAAAGCTGAAAAGCGCCGGGGCGGAGGTTGAAACTTATGAAAAGGGCTTTCGCGTGCGCATGGACCAGCGCCCGCGTTCTGTGGATTTCCAAACTTTGCCGTTTCCGGGATTCCCTACGGACCTTCAACCGATGGCTATCGGGCTGGCGGCTGTGGCGGAAGGAACCGCCGTCATCACGGAAAACGTTTTTGAATCTCGCTTCCGCTTTGTCGATGAAATGCTGCGTTTAGGAGCAGACGCACATGTAGACGGCCACCACGTAGTCATTCGTGGGCAGGAGAAGCTATCTTCTACCCATGTGTGGTCTTCCGATATCCGAGCTGGTGCCGGCCTAGTTTTGTCCGCGCTCTGTGCCGACGAAGTAACGACTGTGCACGATGTATTCCACATCGACCGTGGATATCCGAACTTCGTAGAAAATCTCATCTCACTCGGGGCAGACATCCGACGTGAACAAGAACCTGAAGAAACGCTTTACTAAGCAATCAACCGCCACTGGCATGACACTTGATTGCTTTCCTTGAAAGGCCAACCGGATAACTCAATAGATTCTCCACTGTGGAAGAGTGCACAAGCAACGAGTTTTAAACGGTTTTAGTGTGTATTTTGTGTGGTGTTTTTTGTGGGTTGTGCTGGGGATTTGTGTTGTTGGTTGTTGGTGTGTAACTTTATGTGAGTCAGCGCGACCGACAACGCCCCGGCTGAGAGTGATTTTGGCTGAGATGGCGGTAGGAAAACAGGCCCT
>JAXFXA010000087.1:0-6262 GCA_034091885.1 Corynebacterium sp. | reverse complement strand
ATACCAAGCAACAGCGCCGGCCCCAGTAGGTGGATGGGACAAGCTGGATTTTTGGCAGCGGTCTGATTCTGGTCGCGTCAACGGCATTGCTGGCAATGTGGACCTCAACCTATTTAACGGCACTGATGGGCAGCTGGACCTGTTTGCCTTGGGCAATTTAGAGGCAGCTGGTGGCAAGCTTGATGGGCTACACATCAACAATGGCCCTGATCTAGGCGCAAATTCCACGGTACTAATCGGTGCCATTTTGGCTGTCGCCGCGGGTGCGCTAGCTGTACCGGCGCTTGCAGAGGTTGCCTCGCAGGCTGATGTCGATGGAATTACCAGCGTCGTCACGGACTTGATTGCTAACAATAATCTGCCTATTGAACAGCTTGAAACCATGGCACAAGGCAATTATTCCCTTGGCGATTTGGTCATCTTGTTAGATAACGCCCAGCACGTGCAATAGTCACAACATCAAATGCGAGTTTGGGGGTCGTGGTTCGCCACGGCTCCGGCGGCAAATTTTTGTGCCCAGTCGTCGCTTTTATACTGTGCCGGTACCCCGCCGCCAAGTAGCGCCGAGGATAGTTGTGGGTGGGTGGCAGGAAGCTCAGTCATGGAACCGAGCAAGATAATATTCCCGTAGCGGCGGCCTTTAAACATGGCTGGATCTGCTACTGCAGCGACATGATTAAACACCTTTAACATGCCGGCGACCTCGGCTTTCGCGCCACGTAGATCAGAATGGTCGCCGCAATTGGCTACATAGAGACCCTGCGGCGACAATGATTGCGCAGCTGCGGTGAAAAATTCGACTGTGGTTAAAGGCTGTGGGGTAGTGTCTTGCGCGAATACATCGCGAATAATGATGTCGCGAGATGCCTCGTGGAACCCATCCGTCACAGCACGGGCTTCGCCGGCGCGGATTTTAACGCGCGGTGCTTTGGGGATATCAAATAGTTCGCGTACAAGTTCGGCGAGCTTAGCGTCATATTCCACTACATTGTTGTGAGAATCTGGCCAAGTAGCGGAGAAATAACGAGCCAAAGAACACCCACCGCCACCTAGATGCGTGATGCGAGCGTTGCTAAGCGGACTCAAGTGCTCGATGGCAGCGGCAATCCAGCGCATGTACTCAAACTCTAATCGGCGTGGTTCGCCGGGCATGATGTGGGAACTGGGCACGCCATTGATATTGAGGATATACCCGCCAGCGGCGTAGGGGTCTGGCTCGACGACAGCCTGGCCGGTGGAGATTTCGTAGGTTCCCACGGGGGAGTTGCTGGTTTCGTGCGCACGCTTTCTACCCATAGTGCATTACAGAGTACACTGCGTAAGCATGCGAGTTTTGGTTGCCATGTCTGGAGGAGTCGACTCATCAGTCGCCGCTGCCCGTGCCGTGGAGGCAGGCCACGAAGTTGTGGGTGTGCACCTAGCATTGCATAAAGATGCCCAACAGACGAGGGAAAAAGCTCGCGGTTGCTGTTCACTAGAAGATTCTGCCGACGCGAGGCGAGTCTGCGATAAGCTGGGTATTCCTTTCTATGTGTGGGATTTTTCAGAAGAATTCAAAGAAGCCGTCATTGGGGACTTCGTTGATTCTTACGCCCGTGGGGAAACACCTAATCCATGCTTGCGGTGTAATGAGAAGATCAAATTCGCTGCACTGCTGCGCAAGGGCATAGCACTAGGTTTTGATGCGGTGGCAACAGGACACTACGCAACTATTGATGA
The DNA here is from genome assembly GCA_034091885.1 of Corynebacterium sp. Taxonomy (GTDB): domain Bacteria; phylum Actinomycetota; class Actinomycetes; order Mycobacteriales; family Mycobacteriaceae; genus Corynebacterium. The sequence continues at coordinate 4,543 of JAXFXA010000087.1, read as the reverse complement.
CAATGGGTATCTTCGCCGCAGCCTTGATGAGAACAAAGATCAGTCCTATGTTCTGGGTGTTATCACTGCCGAAGAATTGAAGCACTGTTTCTTTCCCATTGGGGATACTCCCAAGCCGCAGATTCGTGAAGAAGCTGCTCGTCATGGGTTTTCCACCGCGATGAAGCCGGATTCTTATGACATTTGCTTCATTCCAGATGGCAATACGCAGGCTTTTTTGGGTGCGCGCATCGGTATGCGGCCCGGTCTCATCGTCGACGGTGAGGGGAATGAATTAAGGGATCATGATGGCGCGTGGAACTTTACTATCGGACAGCGCAAAGGCCTTGATATTAAGCAACCAGCTGTAGACGGAAAGCCGCGGTATGTCACTGCTATTGATGCTACAACAGGCACAGTGACGGTGGGACCGCGTGCAGACTTGGCTGTGACGGAGATTCATGCTGATCGTTTGAAATATCTGCATCCAGCGATGGACGGGGAATTCGATTGTGATGTGCAAGTCCGTGCCCACGGTTCCGTAGTACCATGCCATGCCTTGGTTGATCGTCAGCGCGATTTCATGCGCATTACGCTGAAAGAACCCTTGCAAGGGGTGGCGCCAGGACAAGCCGCGGTTCTTTATTTACCTTCGCCAGATGAGTTAGGTGACATCGTGATCGGCTCAGGAACAATAACCGCGACTTCAGCGACGCTGTCTACCGAGCAGGAGCATTAGCACTTCATGGTTGCTTTAGGGCTAGGACCGCTACCGGAGACCGATGTGGCACAGGCTGCCGATGTCGTCGCTGGTGAACTAGTAGATTTTCTGCACATCCCGCAACTTCCGGCGCGTGGGCTGAGTTCCAACGCCGTGGCGCAAACGGCGGGCTTGCTAGAGTCACTATCCGTAGATATCGGTCCGCGCGCATGGCAGTTGAGCGCCCGTCCGCAGCGAGCTAGCCATGAGATCTGGGATACACGCGCCCGCGACCTGGACACCGTCCAAGAAGTATGGGGCGAGGATGGCACCATGTCTGCTATTAAGGTGCAGGTTATGGGCCCCTTGAGCTTGGCGGCGTCTTTAGAACTGGCAAATGGTCACCGTGTGCTTGAAGATGCCGGTGCCCACAGAGACTTACGTCAAGAACTTCACGCTGGGGTGGAGGCACACCGTAGCGATATAGCCTCACGGTTTCACCTCTCGCTAGACCAAATTCAGCTTCAGCTCAACGAACCCTTGTTGTCACAGATTTTGGCCGGAATGCCGGGGACGAATGACTTTGATCCCATTCGTCCTGTGCCAGCAGAGGTGGCGATAGATGTCATTGCCAACTTTTCTCCTGCGTATCTCAACATCATGCCGCTGGCCGGCGAGCAGTGGCAGTCGGGTGCGGGAGGAGGGGCATCGGAAAGCAAGCGTGACGATGCCCCACAAGCTGTCCTTAACGCAGCCTGGGAGGTCGCGTTGAACAGCCCAGGTGTTATTGCTAATCCCCGCGCGCTGCAAGCAAATTTGGATAAGTTCGGACACTTTCTCGATGAAGGCAAACGCTTGGTTGTCGCGGTTACTCCGTGGTCGAGGCAGGCAGGCGAGCTTCGTCATCCGCGGCAGGTTGCAACCAACCTTGCGCACTACTGTGACACGCTGGGACACAGCCGGCAGCGCTTAGCAGACCAAGTTGACGTTGCGCCGTGGCCGATGGGCACAACGCTTATCGATGCCGCCTCGGCCTACCGTTGGGCTGTCGAACTAGCCGGCATGATTGAGCGCGACGCCGGCGACCTCTAGCAGGAAATATTGAAGAAAACAACCGTCAGTGGCGGATACAGCTAGCCTTGGACCGGCCAAGACATATTGAAGTCGGCGACATCACGACCCTTGCCTGCAAAATACTTCTTTTGCTCCACAGCCAAGTCATAGAATGCCACTGCCTGATACTCCATGAGTTCATCGCAGCTCATCTCTTTAAGCTCCGGCCAGCGGTGATTGACTTGCTTCCACGCAATGCGGGCAGCCGCTAACGCATCTGATGTGGCCTCGTGAGCGTTGTCAAGGGTGACCTTATACTCCTCACACAAATCGGTCAGTGTGCGGCGCCCCTTGCGGTAACGGTCCCGGGCGCGATCAATGAGCAGCGGGTCAAATACAGGGCCGGTCACAGTGAAGTCGCCGGTTAGATTGCGCAAAACAGAAAGGTCATAGGGTGCGTTAAATACGATAAGCGTAAACCCGTCGTCCCAGGCTTTCTTAATTGCAGCAACTGTTTCCTGCACAACCTCGTCGTGCGGGCGTCCCTCAGCCTGAGCTTTCTCCGTGGAGATACCGTGGATTTTCGTTGCCTCCGCCGGGATTTCAATACCGGGGTTTGCCAGAGTTTCCTGCGCCTGAACGTCCTTGCCAGCAATGCGAATGATCGCAGACGTGACAATCCGCGCCTGGCGAATATTGACAGACGTTGTCTCTAGGTCAAAAGAGAGCATTTTGGACGCGTCGAAATTCATGACTCTTACTTTAGACCCTTCGTCGGACACCCCGTCGAAAGCCCAGCTGACTGCCAGATGTAAGCAGTGTCTGTAGCTCCCAGTGCAATCATCCCAGTACAATCAATAGGGTGACTGTGAGCAATGATGGTGATAAAACTGCAGCAAGCGTTGGTGAACAACTGAACCCGCAGGAACTAACCCCAGAACAAGCGCAAAGACAATGGTCTGAGCTTGCACAAGAAGTTCGCCGCCACCGTGAGTTGTATTACAACGGTGAACCAATTATTCCCGATGCTGACTTTGACCAACTATTCAAGGCATTGCTCGCATTGGAAAAAGCGCACCCCGAACTAGCTGTGCCAGATTCGCCGACACAAGAGGTAGGTTCGGCACCTGCTACTGATTCCGCATTCGCAGACGTTACTCACTTAGAACGGATGATGAGTCTGGACAACGTCTTTAACACAGAGGAACTCGCGGACTGGCTGCAGCGTACGCCGGCACAGGCATATCTCACCGAATTAAAAATCGATGGTCTGTCTATAGACTTGGTCTACCGCAACGGTAAACTCACTACTGCGGCGACTCGTGGAGATGGGCGCGTCGGTGAAGATATCACTGCTAACGCGCGTGTTATTGAGTCTATTCCCCATGAGTTGCGTGCATCTGAGCGATTCCCTGTGCCAGAATTGGTGGAGATCCGCGGCGAGATTTACATGCGTCCAGAGGATTTTTCAGACCTTAATGCTGCACGTGTGGAGGAAGGAAAGCCAGCGTTTGCTAATCCGCGCAACTCAGCAGCGGGCGGATTGCGTATGAAGAATCCGGCCGATGTGAAAAAGCGCAAGTTGCGTTTGGTCGCCCACGGCATTGGCGCGCGTGAGGGCTTCACACCTGAAAGCCAACTGGAGGCTTATGAGGCAATAGCTGCGTGGGGACTGCCCGTTTCGCCATATACGGAGCGTGTGAGCAGCGCGAAAGAAGTTCAAGAAAAGGTCGCCTATTGGGCCGAGCATCGACATGACGCCGAGTTTGAAATGGATGGGCTCGTCGTCAAAGTTGATGATTTGGGTGCACAACGATCTTACGGTGCTACTTCGCGTGCGCCCCGGTGGGCTATCGCATATAAATACCCACCCGAGGAAGTAACCACCAAATTACTCGATATTCAGGTTGGTGTTGGGCGTACTGGGCGCGTTACCCCTTATGCAGTAATGGAGCCGGTCTTTGTGTCAGGTTCCACGGTGTCGATGGCAACTTTGCATAACCAATCGGAGGTCAAGCGCAAAGGCGTGTTAATTGGAGACACCGTGATCATCCGCAAAGCAGGGGAGATCATTCCGGAAGTACTAGGTCCGGTCACCGACTTGCGCGATGGATCCGAAGTGGAGTGGACTTTCCCTTTAGAATGCCCCTCATGCGGCACGACCTTGGCTCCACAGAAAGAAGGCGACGCTGACTGGCGCTGTCCAAATACTCGGACGTGCCCGGCCCAACTTGCAGCGCGTTTGGAATATATTGCAGGTCGCGGCGCTTTTGATATTGAGGCATTAGGAGAAAAAGGAGCCCGAGACCTTATTGCCCAAGGAGTCATAGAAGACGAATCAGACCTATTTGACCTCACCGAGGAAAAACTCTTAGCCTCTGCGGTTTACACCACGAAGGCTGGGAAAGTAAATGCTTCGGGAAAGAAGCTGCTCAAAAACTTAGAGACGGCTCGGGAAACCGATTTGTGGCGAGTTATCGTTGCTCTGTCTATTCGCCACGTCGGTCCCACCGCAGCCCGCGCGCTTGCCACCCGTTATGGTTCCCTCGCTGCGGCATTTGCCGCTGACGTGGATGACATCGCGCAAACTGACGGCGTGGGACGCGTGATCGCGGAAAGCTTCAAGGACTGGTACGAGGCCGAAGAACATCGAAACATCTTGGAAAAATGGGAGCGCGCCGGCGTCACCATGGAAATATCTGCGCAAGACCACGTAGAGCAAACTCTTACAGGACTAACCATCGTCGTTACTGGTTCTTTGGAAAACTTCACACGCGACAGCGCCAAAGAAGCCATTATCTCTCGCGGCGG
>JAXFXA010000086.1:0-12141 GCA_034091885.1 Corynebacterium sp. | reverse complement strand
GATCCCGCGGCGTTTTTGGTTTCCCACCAATGGGTTGATGAGCTAGCAATGTTCGTTCGTGATGATGAAACAGATCCCACCCCCTATTGGTTAGTCTCCACCAAAAACCCTACGGCTTTGTTACACGCTTTCCTCCCTGAGCAGGCAAAAGATGCACTCAAAATGCTCAAGTAACAAGTAATTTGAGGCTGTGCAAAGCGCACTTTTTGCAGAACTGATAGCGTCAGCCTCTCAAATACACCCGTCCTAGGCACAGTCCTTACATACTGGCTCGCCATCTTCTTCATGGTCTAGGCGCTTATTGGATTGAACGAGAAAACATACCGAACACGTAAACTCATTGTCTTGGCGCGGCTTCACTGTGACATTAAGCTCTTCCCCTGTCAGGTCAACTGACGGTGGCTCAAATGCTTCAATGATCTCGCCGTCATCGTCCATGCCATTGTTTTCGTTTTCTGCGGCCTTCAGGCCCTCAAGTGAGTCAGTTTCTAGCTCATCTTCGACTCGGCGCCGGGGAGCATCGTAATCAGTAGCCATAAATTGTCCTTATAATCCAAGCAAACTTAATGTTCTTGAGTATCGCTCGCGCATATTAGAACACAATTATTGACTTGTCATACTCTCCCATTCCCAGCACGCACCAGCATTACCCCCTGTCTTTTCAAAAAAGCTACGGCAACTGCATATAAGCCCTGATTCTTTCTCGCATATTTACCCCCGCCCCCATGGAAGACTCCCGCCACCGAGAGGATTTTTGTCACCCGTGGGACACTGTCTAGTTATTGGGAAAGGGTGCAGCCGTGGGCATCGATAAGCAAAGCCTCAAAGCGTTCGGCTAGGGCTGCACTACTAGTCCACACTATGTCCCGCCCAGAGTCATGGCCAGGTTCCCACAATGTCTCCGGAAGGCAGATCCAGCAGCCTGCTTCCAATGCAATAATGGCTCCTGCTGCGACATCCCACAATTTGATGCCATGCTCGTAATAAGCGTCAACGGTGCCTTCTGCTACGCGACACAAATCCAACGCTGCCGACCCCATCCGGCGAATATCGCGGACCTGAGGCAACAGTGTCGTTAAAAGACGTGCTTGGTGAAAGCGGCGCTGCTCGCCATATCCGAACCCAGTAGCTATCAGCGACATCGCTGGATTAGCCTCTGATCTAGATTCTAGAATCTCAACGCTGCCATCGGCGTGGCGCACCGTCGCTCCTTGCCCTGCCGCCGCTGAATACAACTCATTTCGGGGAATATTGATAACAGCGCCGGCCAGACAAATCTCTCCCGCAACCACTGCCACCGACACTGCGTACTCTGCGACTCCGTACATAAAATTGACGGTTCCATCGATTGGATCGATCACCCAGCTAAGTCCGCTGCGGGAAGGCTTGTTTGCTCCTTCTTCACCGATGATTCCGTCCAACGGCCTTCGCTGCTCAATGGCGTTGACAAGAGATACCTCGCAGGCTTGATCTACGACGGTAACCGGATCTACGGCCGAAGATTTAGACGTGGAAAATGCAGAAATGTCAGCTTGTTTGGCAAGCTCCGCACGGTGCTTAGAGACCAAGCCCGCGGCACTTGCTACGAGTTCCTCAGCAAATGCGCGTAGTTCCGCTACGTCCGCACTTGTGTTCTTGATTGCCGCTTCCACCTCATTTTGATAAGCAGCTAGTTCGCGAAAAATGATGCGGGAACCTTCAGATTCTGGAACGCGTCCTGCATTGTTTGCGGACTTATGTTGTGCAGTCATGTTTTACATTGTGCCGTTATATAGACTCGGATGCATGGAGACTAGCTTTGGCATTGATATTGGCGGCTCGGGAATCAAAGGCGCGATTGTAGACCTCAACACTGGTGACTTCGTTTCTGAGCGCATCAAAATAGCTACGCCACAACCTGCAACGCCACAAGCTGTGGCCGAAACTGTGGCCGCGATTGTACAGCGCGCTGGCTGGACTGGGCCGGTTGGAATCACGGTGCCTTCCGTGGTGAAAGATCAACGGGTGTTGACGGCCGCGAATATTGACAAATCATGGATAGATACTAATGCCTTTGAGCTGTTTCGCTCCACACTCGGGCTCAATCGCCGCATTTCAGTGCTTAACGATGCCGACGCCGCAGGACTCGCCGAAGCCACTTTCGGTTCACCACAGGCCACGGCAGGCGCTGTGATCTTTCTGACTCTGGGTACAGGAATCGGCTCAGCTTTTCTACTCGATGGAAAGTTGTGGCCGAACACAGAACTAGGCCACATGATTGTGGGCCGTCATGAAGCCGAGCACCTTGCATCCTCCGCCGCAAAGGAGCGCGACGACCTAAGCTTTAAAAAATGGGGCGCACGCCTGGCAAAAGTTCTGCACCATTATGAAGCGCTTTTCACCCCCACAGCATTCATTGTTGGTGGTGGGATCTCCCGCAAATATGAAAAATGGGCTCGGTATGTCGAAGTCTCAACCCCAATCTACCCAGCTCAACTCCGCAACCGCGCCGGCATTGTAGGTGCTGCAATGGCGGCCGCTTCCGATATCGCTCCCTAGAGCAGTACCTGCTAGGCTGACTATTTCTCCGCAACACCACCCACACACTCGCACCGTTGTCAAGATGATATATACTGGGTGGTCGTTCAAACATTATTTTGATTTACACTCTTGCATTTTCAACCTATGCAACTAGGCGAAAGGGCGTACGTGGCAGCCACTGAATCTTCAGAACAGGCTTTCGGCGAAGGCGTAGAAGACACCTCCGCAGCATCTTCCCCTGCAAAAAAGACCACTCGAAAAGCGGCAAAGAAGACCGCGAAGAAGACAGCACGGAAAACTTCGAAGAAGACATCCAAAAAGTCAGCGCGAAAAACCGCCAAGAAGACTACCCGCAAAACTGCCAAGACAGCTGCGGAAGAAACTGACTCTCCTTTAAACGTCGCAGTTGACGGCAACGACGTAGATAACAACGAGCTTGAGGTCGGCGTCGAAGATGACATGACTGATGACGTGGAACCCGATTTCGACCCAGAAGCAGCCGACTTGGACGAAGATGAGTTCGGTGAGCCCGAAGCTGATCTTGAGACCGAGGAACTCGGCGCTGAAGACGATGAAGAAGACGAAGGATCTTCTGTTTGGGACGAAGACGAATCCGCAGCGCTGCGCCAAGCTCGCAAGGATGCCGAACTTACTGCCTCAGCAGACTCCGTTCGCGCATACCTGAAACAAATCGGCAAGGTAGCCTTGCTTAATGCTGAGCAGGAAGTCTCACTTGCAGAACGCATCGAGGCCGGTCTCTACGCACAGCACCGTCTCGATGAGATGGAGCGTCTCATTACTGAAGGTGACGGAGCAGCGAAGCTCTCTCCTGCTCAGAAGCGTGATTTGCGTTGGATCGCTCGTGATGGCCGAAAAGCTAAGAATCACTTGCTCGAAGCAAACCTCCGTTTGGTCGTTTCTTTGGCAAAGCGTTACACCGGTCGCGGTATGGCGTTTTTGGATCTCATCCAAGAGGGAAACCTCGGCCTTATCCGTGCAGTGGAGAAATTCGACTACACCAAGGGTTATAAGTTCTCCACATATGCAACGTGGTGGATCCGCCAAGCAATTACTCGCGCGATGGCTGATCAGGCTCGTACCATTCGTATTCCCGTTCACATGGTCGAGGTCATCAACAAATTAGGTCGCATCCAACGTGAGCTGCTCCAAGATCTTGGCCGCGAACCTACTCCGCAAGAGCTAGCGAAAGAAATGGACATCACCGAAGAAAAGGTGTTGGAAATTCAGCAGTATGCGCGTGAGCCGATTTCATTGGATCAAACTATTGGTGATGAGGGTGATTCACAGCTCGGTGACTTTATCGAAGATTCCGAAGCCGTTATCGCTGTGGATGCTGTGTCCTTTACGCTATTACAAGACCAGCTCCAAGACGTATTGACTACTTTGTCTGAGCGCGAAGCCGGAGTTGTACGTCTTCGCTTCGGTTTGACTGATGGTATGCCGCGGACACTCGACGAAATTGGACAGGTCTACGGGGTTACCCGCGAACGAATTCGCCAGATCGAGTCCAAGACAATGTCTAAACTGCGCCACCCGTCGCGTTCCCAGGTCTTGCGAGACTATCTAGATTAAGGCGCTTCATAGCCTTAACACTGAAAAAGGAGGGCGGCCTTCCCAAGAGTTTGGGGAGGCCGCCCTTTCCTTATTTCAAGCATCCACATTAAAGGTGCGCCGAGCAGCTCAGATGGTATACCTAGCTAGCTCGACGTTTAGAGATGGTGATTGACTACTGCATCTCAGCAACTGCACTATTAATACATGCTTGGGCGTCTGCTGGGTTGTTTTGTATACATTCTTGGACGTTCGGATCTCCCAAGAACAAAGCAAGTGAGGAAATCAAAATAGCGGCGATAGCAGTCGCAATGATCGACAGCACGAGACCGGTTACGGACATCCACGTACGACGGGATTCTTGTGGCTTACGGCGGTTGCGCACCAAGGCCACGATGGCAACGATGATTCCAACCAGACCAATAAGGCCACCCACCATAAAGATGGAGGTCAAAAGCGCTATGACGCCCAAGACTAGGGCTACTACGGCCAAGGTCGACTTCTTCACAGGTTCTTGGTATCCAGCTGCCGGATAGGATGTGTACTGAGTATGCTCCGACTCTTGGTAGCCAGTTCCGCCAAAGTTTTCTACTTCATCGCGCGCATAGGGAGCCCGCGAATCCTCAGGAGTGGCAGCGGGGTAAATGCCTTCACTACTTGGCTGCGGGTTCTCGCCCCGAGATGCTGCAAAAGGACCTTGACCGTTTGGGTTCGGATTATTTGGATGTGTCATGTTCCCTCGCGATTCTCATACTGACTGCAATAATAACGCCACCCATGTTACAGATTTCTCATTTCAGTGGTGAGGGCTCATTGGTCAAGGCCCCTACCACTTCCTCAGGTATGCAATTCGCTCACGCAGTTGTTCTGCATTGCACAAAGCAGTCGGCGGTCCGCCACATGCCTTACGCGCATCAGTATGAATCGCGCCATGTGGACGTCCGGTGCGGCCAGCGGTGATCGAGACAATAGCGTTGAGTTCTTTCCGTAGTTCTGTGACTTCATCGATAGCGACTGCGTCCTCAGCACTTCCAGGAGCAGGTGCGGAGCGATGTTTAGGAGCAGAGGGTAATCCGTGGATTTTTCTCCGATGTTCCTCGGCCGCCGCTTGCAAACGAGCTTCGCGCTCCTTAGCAGCGCGGGCATCCATTTCCTCCTCTTGTTTTTTCCTCAAGAGGTCTTTGACCTGGTTAGCATCAAGAAGCCCAGGGATCCCCAGGAAGTCAGCATCAGGGTCCTCATCAATTCCGGCTGTATTAAATTGCGATCCGTCATAGATAAGTGAAGCAAATTCGGCCTCAGCCCCCAGCGACTCATAAGACTTCTCACGGTCAGGTTCGTCTTGTTGTTTGTTTGCTTGTGCAAGTAACTCGTCATCCCAGCCGTCTTTTTCCCGATCGGGTTTGCCTAATACGTGGTCGCGTGACTTTTCCATGTTCTCCGCGAGAGACAGCAACACGGGCACGGACGGAAGGAAAACAGATGCAGTTTCACCGGGCATTCGGGACCGTACAAAACGACCAATGGCCTGTGCAAAAAACAGCGGAGTGGACGCTGATGTTGCGTAAACGCCAACTGCCAAGCGCGGTACGTCAACACCTTCTGACACCATGCGGACAGCTACCATCCACTCGTCTTGGTTGTCTGAGAACTGCTGAATTCGGTCAGATGATCCAGCTTCATCTGACAAAATCAGTGACACTGGTGTGGACGAGATCTTGGACAAAATTCGCGCATAGGCGCGAGCAGTAGCTGTGTCAGTTGCAATCACCAATCCGCCGGCATCTGGCATATGCTTTCGTATTTGCAATAAACGCGTATGAGCGGCCTGCAAGACGGCAGGAATCCAATCACCTTTAGGATCTAGTGCAGTTTTCCACGCGCGGGCGGTTTGCTCAGCATTGAGGGGCTCCCCTAACCGCGCTGCAAACTCCTCACCGGCTGAGGTGCGCCAACGCGCTTCGCCGGAAAACGCTAAGAACACGACGGGACGGACAACACCATCAGCCAAAGCATCGCCATAGTTATAAGCGTGATCAGACCGAGAAACCTTATGGCCTTCTCCATCTTCTTCATAGCGAACGAATGGAATGGGCGAGTCATCTGAACGAAATGGCGTACCCGTGAGGGCTAATCTGTGTTTGACGTCGTCATAAGCCTCCCTAACGCCATCTCCCCAGCTCTTGGCATCTCCGGCGTGGTGGATCTCATCCAAAATGACCAGAGTACGCCGCGCGGTAGCCACAGCCCGATGCTTAAACGGATGCATTCCAACTTGTGCGTATGTCACAACAATTCCGTCAAATGCAGGGTTGACTGCGGATGAATTGGTGAAATGCGGATCAAGGGACAAACCAACGCGTGCGGCAGCTTGTGACCACTGAATCTTAAGGTGTTCAGTTGGCACAACAACGATAATTCGTTCAACCGACCGATCCTCGACTAACTCGGTGGCTATACGCAGCGCGAACGTCGTCTTTCCTGCACCCGGGGTTGCCACCGCCATGAAATCTTGCGGACGGGTAGCAAGAAACTTATCCAAGGCAGATTGCTGCCACGCACGCAGTTTCCCCTTATTTCTCGTTTGTGGAGCACTCACTTGCGGCGCAGACCTTTGAAAATACGCTCGCAGTCGGGGCATACGGGCGACCCCGGCTTGGCTTGCTTGGTTACTGGAAAAGTCTCTCCGCACAAGGCAACAACCATCTTTCCCGAGATTGCGGAGTCTACAATCTGATCCCTTTTTACATAGTGGAAGAACTTAGGAGTATCGCTATCAGAGGTCGATACATCTTCAGTTACATCAGGACGCTCCAAAGTCTTCGTTGTCGTCGAAGGCCCCATTTCAAGTGCATCCCACTGCATTTTCTTCTCCTCGTTACTCTTCAAAAGCCAATTGCTATACAAACTATTACTGCCCAAGAAAATAGTCCATTGCCACAAATCTTTTGAGGCACCGAAGCGTCTTATTCCTCATGCCGCCAAGACCTTAGCTCGATTGATACGTAACCATCATGCCTCACTCATCCGACATTGAGACATCATGCAGGTAGTAGGCAATATATGCTCATCTTAAGAATCGATTTTCTCCCAACGCATGTCTAGGCTGTAGGACTATGAAGTCCTTTCTTCGCGTGCTACAGTTTTTTCGGTCTGGGTCAGGTCGAGGTGCAACCCAACCCGCGGTAATTACTGATGCCCAAGAATCGCCCGCGCAAGAAAGATTTCGGCGGGAGAAGATTTATGGTTTTCTCATGTTCCTGCGCGTCCCTTCTCTTCTTCTTACGGTGTGGCTCATTTACGCCTACCAAGCGTGGGTACCAGCAGCTATCATCAGCGCTCTTACCATTCCTCTTCCTTGGCTGGCAGTGATGTTTGCAAATGCACGCGGCCCCAAAAAGGATAAGCGTCAACCGGTGATTTACAAGCCAGGTCTAGCGCGTCAACAAGCCAATTACTTCTCAGACAGACGGTCCCTCGAATCGCCGACTGCTTCCAGTCAAGGTGCAAGGTTTTATCATCCGATTATTGACTATATTTCTGCAGATAATGAGGATAACCCTGGTGGCGAGGATTCTAACGACGACAAATAATCTTCTGAACGCCAAATTCACACCAAGAGCATTGAAAGCAAAGCAGAACTCGTCTGCCCGATACTTTTCGCTTAAAATCAACGAAAATTACTAGGTTGCTGTATCTAGTTGCCCGCCCGTTTCAGAGCCCATAATCACAAGGATAAGCTAAGGATAAAATATGACGTTCTCGAGCCCAGACTTTAATCCTGAACATCCCGTTGCTGACGTGGCGAAAGAGTTGGTCGCCTTTTTCGAGAAATCAAGTTTTACGCCGGACGGACTTGCCGCGTTTTTAGGCCCAGAGGTGACCGACGCACTGCATAGAGGGGAGCCAGCAGCGGTAGCGCGTGCCGCAACGGGTGAGTCAACATTGGACTGGCTCATTCGTTTCTTTATCTTGCACGAGTCGCACCCTGCCACGGTGTTCGCTGATGTGATGGGTTCTGTTTTAGCTACAAAGCTTGTCGATGCCCAAGTGGCCTATTCCGACCCCCTAGGCGTAGTCACCGTAGCAATAGATATTCGCCCGCATGTTATCGCTGGCAGGAACCGCTGGGTGTTCTCAGATGTCGACGCAGCCATGGTCGATCATGTCCCCGGACGTGATCATGTACTGGGTGTGGGTGCAGCGACATTATCATTGCTCCGATCTACGCCATGTTCTCCGGTGGATACCGTTTTGGATTTGGGCACGGGTTCAGGTGCCCAAACCTTGGGTCAACTAGATTTTGCCCGCCATATAGTGGCCACAGATGTCCATCCTCGCGCTCTCCAGCTTGCAGAGGCGACGTTAGTTGGTGCACAAGGAGCGGACAAAGTTGACATCGTACAAGGTAGTTGGTTTGAGCCAGTGCAGGGTCAAAGATTTGATCGCATCGTAGCCAACCCCCCATTTGTCGTAGGAATGCCTGAAGTAGGACACGTCTATCGTAATTCCGGGCTTAATCTCGATGAAGCAAGTGAACTCGTCGTATCTCAAGCTGCTAACCATCTCAACGATGGAGGAACTGCGCATTTATTGGCAGCGTGGATTCACACACCTGAACAAAGCTGGCAGCAACGGGTTGCGTCGTGGATTCCTGACCACGGTGTTTCGGCGTGGATTTTGCAACGTGATGTCGCAGATCCCGCACTGTATGTATCGACATGGCTCAAGGATGAATCCATCGACATCCGCAGTCCAGAAGGAAAAGCCAAAGCCAAACTGTGGCTTGATCATTTAGCTGAAAACCAAGTAACAGGTATCGGCTTTGGTTTCGTCGCCCTGCACAAGATCGATGAAGAAACGCCTTCTGAGGTCGTGGCGGAAGAAATTCCACAGGCATTTGATGACGCTCTAGGACCTGAGGTGATGGAGCATTTTGCTATCTCCGCTTGGTTGCGTTCTTTGCTTCCCGATGAACTCGGAGACAAAAAGTTTGGTCTGCGTTCCGGCGTCGCCAAAGAAGAAGTATCTATTGCAAACGAGGACATGGGATTCGGGTTTACACCAGTTGTAACTCGATTGACCAGGACCGAAGGGCCACGGTGGTCGCATGAGGTAGATGAGCATTTGGCGGCAATTGTCGCCGGACTCAATCCAGATGGACTGAATCTGCGTGAAACCATCGAACTATATGCAATGGCCAAAGGCTACGATCCCGACGCCATGATCTCTGAGGCAACCCCAGCAATTATTGACTTGGCTCGCCACGGAATTGTTTATCCGGCTGAACTCCCCCCGCGTTGCCATATATAACTAACTGACAAGGAATTGAGGAGCACATGCGCGCCGTTGTTACCCGGTGTCTTGAAGCATCTGTATGCGTTGAAGGCGACGTCATTAGTTCATTTTCAGCACCTGAAACTGGTGGGCTACTAGCCCTTATCGGTATCAGCCGCAATGACATCGCTTCTGGAGAAATAGATAAGTCCGTTGAAAATATGGCACGCAAGCTTGCCGAGTTACGTATTTTGTCCGGAGAGCTATCTATTTCTACCGCCCAAGCTCCAATCTTGGTGGTGAGCCAATTCACGTTGTACGGCAAAACGGCAAAAGGAAGACGGCCATCGTGGTCGGAGGCTGCTCCCGCGAAGGAGGCGAAACCTGTCATCGACAAGCTAGTTGCTTTGCTCCGTAGCCAAGGGCTCACCGTATACGAAGGCGTATTTGGCGCCAAGATGGAGGTTAGTTCTATCAATGATGGGCCGTTTACGGTGTTGGTCGAAACCTAAGAACGACTCTAAATGCGCCGGTTAATAGTCAAAATAAATAAATTAAAAAACTAGGGAACTTATTTCAGTCATGAACCGTTAAACCATTAGTAACTGGCGATCAGCACAGGAGGGCACTCATGACGAACGCATCTGGATCTAGCTCAAAGGCGATTACTGAGTTTGCCGACGACGAACAGGAAGTAGACCGCGGATCACGTCGTGGGCACACCAACGATAATCCCTCAGCGGACTTGGTACGTGTATACCTCAACGGTATTGGAAAGACTGCCCTGCTTTCCGCTGAGGATGAAGTTGAGCTGGCTCAAACCATTGAGGTTGGCTTGTATGCCGAGCACAAACTGATTAATTCTGAGAAGCTCACGCGCGCAGAAAAACGCGACTTGAAGATTTTGGTTAAGGAAGGCAAAAAAGCCCGTTCACACCTATTGGAAGCAAACTTGCGGCTTGTCGTATCTTTAGCCAAGCGTTATACCGGCCGTGGGATGCCTTTACTCGACCTCATCCAAGAGGGAAACTTAGGTCTTATCCGTGCAATGGAGAAGTTTGATTACTCGAAGGGGTTTAAGTTCTCCACGTATGCAACGTGGTGGATCCGCCAAGCAATTACGCGCGGAATGGCTGACCAATCGCGGACTATTCGTCTCCCCGTCCACTTGGTTGAGCAGGTCAATAAGCTGTCCCGGATTAAGCGTGAGATGTACCAATCCTTAGGCCGTGAGGCAACCAATGAGGAACTGGCTGAAGAATCCGGCATCGACGAGTCCAAAATTGAAATGCTGCTCCGCCAATCTCGGGATCCAGTATCTCTGGATATGCCAGTTGGAGCGGATGAAGAAGCTCCTCTTGGTGATTTTATTGAAGATGCTGAAGCTACCGATGCCGAATCCGCAGTGGTTGCTTCCATGCGACATTCTGACATTCGCGACGTTATTGGATCACTCGAACAACGCGAGCAAGACGTCATTCGACTTCGCTATGGCCTCGATGACGGTGTTCCTCGGACCTTGGACCAGATCGGAAGAAAGTTCGGGTTGTCGCGAGAGCGTGTCCGTCAAATAGAACGCGAGGTTATGTCAAAGCTTCGCGAGGGCAACCGTGCGGCACGTCTACGCGAGTACGCCCTTTAAAGACCGTGCTTTTCCACGGCAGATAACACAAAAGATATACGGTGGCAGGCTTTGCCACCGTATTTTTATTTTCTATGGAGTTTCCGCGCGCCATGCGATCAAAGAATTGCGCGTTACCTCATTGTGCTGCTATTTCGTTTTTGCGCGACGCGAACTTCGCCGATACCTTGCCTATAAGTTCATACTTTTATCTAAGGCGGGTACTATAAGTATTACAACCTACAAACCCTTAAAGTGATGTCTTGCGATATTGTAGGAAGTTACAACTGCTTTTTAGGTGATACGCCGCGGGCAAACCGAAACAACTTAACGCATAGAATCTTTAATTTGCAGCCGGAAAGGACGCCCACGTGAAAGACCTCGTTGATACCACAGAGATGTATCTACGTACGATCTATGAACTGGAAGAAGAAGGCATTACTCCTCTTCGCGCCCGCATCGCTGAACGCCTTGAACAGTCGGGGCCCACGGTTTCACAGACCGTCGCGCGTATGGAACGAGACGGATTATTGCACGTGCGCTCCGATCGCAGCCTAGATTTAACACCACGCGGTCGCGAGTTAGCCACTGCAGTGATGCGCAAGCATCGCTTGGCTGAGCGACTTTTAACAGATGTCTTAGGCCTTGATATTCTCAAGGTTCACGACGAAGCATGCCGATGGGAGCATGTGATGAGCGAAGAAGTCGAACGTCGACTCATACACATACTCGACAATCCCAGCATCTCCCCTTTTGGAAATCCTATTCCAGCTTTGGAAAAGATTGGGACAGAGACTTCGACTTTCATTGCTGGTGAACGCGCGATAGACATCCCCAATGCCCAAGATGTCCACGCAACCATCAGCCAGATCAATGAAATCCTCCAGGTGAACCGTGAAGTATTACAGGAACTCTACGAAGCTGGTGTTACCATCGGAGCTACCGTCACGCTCCACCGCGAGGGGGTTTTTGTTACTCTGACTGGTCCAGAAAAAAGCTCTGTGACCCTCGAAGACGACTTTGCTCATGCAATTCGCATTAAACGCGCGTAAGAATCACACCACAGCTATCTGGTTTTCAGTAGGCATATCTAACTGCCGTGCTGATACACAGTCACAGACTCATTCAGACTAATATTTGATCCGCGGTCG
>JAXFXA010000085.1:0-8864 GCA_034091885.1 Corynebacterium sp. | reverse complement strand
TTGGCAAAAACTAATTCGCGTGCACCTTCTTTACCAAGCAATAATGCAGGACCGAAAGTTGGCAATGGAATCGAGGCGGGCCGCTTAAGCTCGGATGCAATCGCTTTAGCCCATTCGCGGTTGAGCACCGGATTGGGAGCTACTGCATTGAGCGGTCCGGACAGCCGTTTATCAAAGATTGCGTGGGCGAAAATGTCAGTCAAATCATCTAGGCTGATCCACGACAACCAGAATTCTCCATCACCCCACGAACCGCCTAGGCCAGTGGAAATAAGGGTCTTAAACACGGGCAAGACGCCGGAGTTTCCCGAGATAACAACGCCGGTGCGCATGTGTACCACCCGCTTTCCTGCTTCTCGTGCAGGTAGCGTGGCAGCCTCCCAACCAACCGTGACATCGGCAAAGAAGCCGTCGCCAGGCTCCGAGGACTCGGGCAATAACTCATCTCCGCGGTCGTTGCCGTAATAGCCAATGGCAGAGGCTGAGATCATAGTTCTTACCCCCGCTGTACAGGCGACGAGTTCCGCAAGCTTGCGGGTCGGAGTGATGCGAGATGCGCGAATGTCGTTCTTGTGGGACTCATTGAACCGGCCGAACACTGGCTCTCCTGCCAAGTGAACAAGTACATCGATACCTTCAAGGAGGTCGGGTGCCGGCGAGTGAGGTTCCCACAACCGTTGGCTAGGTTTTGCTTTTTCACGGACCAATTGCACGACTGTGTGGCCTGCAGTCGTCAGCTGTGCCGCGAGCGCTCGCCCAACGGTACCGCGCGAGCCAGTTATAGCGATAGTCAACGGCTGCGGCGAACCGAAGATCAATCCACCATCAGCAGCTTCAGTGCTATGCCCATACTCCTTGATGCGATTGAGTGACGCGAAATCTCCGATGAGTTGTTGCTGCCGGTAAGCCATCATCGACTCCAACATCGAACGCGGAACTCGGGCGTCAATGAGATCCACCACCTTCGTTCCTTCCGCGTGATCTTCGAAAAGATGGTCATGGCGCCAATTTGCCAAGATCCGCATAGGGGCATTCACACATACATCTGAGAAAGAAAAACCTTTCCGGTAGCGAGAAAGATCATGGCGAGCTGTCCACCGTAAACCAGCGGGAAAGACGAGTATTGTGGTGCCATCGGCAAGCTTATCTGCTTGTTGAATAGGGGTCATGGGGACAAATGGCGGGGTAAGTCGCGAAAGTGCACCAGGGCGGGTATGCCACGCCCACACCTCATTACGAGGTGCCGGAACTACATGCGACGCCTTAAACTTCATGCAGGAAACGCTCCTTTGGTTTCTCTACTGCCATGGGGGACTTACCAGTCGGGACAGATACGAAAGCCCCTAAAAGCCGTACCGAACCGAGCAAAACTTAGTCACTGTTAGCTTAGTCATTTACGTCAAAAGAATCAGCAGGCGCAACGATAGCGCGAAATTGTTGTGGCAATGCTAGGGTAGAAGCTAATTTGTAGAACATCCTTTAAGGACCGCACTGTGAGGCGGGGAAGGAGGTCACGTTGAGTAAGTCCGGTACACCCGAACAACCTCAGCAACGATCCGGTGAAGGTACGCAATACACCACCGAGCTTTTGTCAGCTGAAGACGTTGGACGGACTACGGCACGCGTCGCGCACCAGATCATTGAAAAGACCGCACTAGATTCATCTGACGCAACCCGGGTGATCTTATTAGGGATTCCGTCGGGTGGAGTGCCACTTGCACAGCGTCTGGCAGCAAAGATTGCAGACTTTTCCGGCGTCGAGATTCCCGTCGGTTCACTCGATATCACGTTGTACCGCGACGATCTCCGCGGTAAGCCTCACCGTGCGCTGCAACCAACCTCAATTCCGGACGGTGGGATAGATGATGCCATCGTCATTCTTGTAGACGACGTTCTCTACTCCGGGCGAACCATTCGCGCTGCCTTAGACGCCTTGAGCGATATCGGACGACCAGCAGCCATTCAGCTTGCAGTACTTGTAGATCGCGGTCACCGTCAAGTTCCCATCCGTGCGGATTATGTGGGAAAGAACATCCCAACCGCGCGTGATGAGGACATTGAAGTTCATATCGAGGATATTGATGGCCGCGACGCGGTGATTTTGCTTCGTGCTGATAATGAATCCGACCGCTAACCATTCTCACCTAGGTTGAAAGTTGAAGAAATGAAACACCTTTTGAGCATTGGCGATTTAAGTCGCAACGATATTGTCGGCTTATTGGATGAAGCTGACCGCTTCCGCGAAGCGCTGGAAGGGCGCGAAGTCAAAAAACTGCCCACATTGCGAGGTCGAACTATTTACACGCTGTTCTATGAGAACTCGACGCGCACCCGTTCTTCCTTTGAAACCGCGGGAAAGTGGATGTCGGCGGATGTGATTAATCTGTCAGCGTCTTCGTCCTCAGTCAAAAAGGGCGAATCGTTGCGCGACACCGCTTTGACACTGACAGCCATTGGCGCTGATGCAATTATCATCCGTCACCCTTCGTCGGGTGCTGCCCAACAGGTTGCACAATGGGTTGCACCTGACGGCCAAGGTCCTGCTGTCATTAACGCCGGCGATGGTTCCCACCAGCACCCGACCCAAGCCCTGTTGGACGCCGTCACTATTCGCCAACGGCTTGGTCTAGAGGGGGGAAACTTTGATGGCTTGAAAGTGAAGATTGTTGGAGACTGTTTGCATTCACGCGTTGTGCGCTCCAACGTCGACCTTCTCACCACTTTGGGCGCGGAAGTGACTCTGGTTGCGCCGCCGACATTGCTTCCTTTTGGCGTTGAGACGTGGCCAGTTCGCACTACCTCTGATTTTGATGCAGAGATTGCAGATGCCGACGTCGTGATGATGTTGCGGGTCCAGCAAGAACGCATGAACGGCGGTTTCTTCCCATCTCACCGTGAATACGCTACGTACTTCGGTCTTTCGCAGGCACGTGCTGATGCGATGAAGAAGGATACGATCATTATGCACCCAGGACCTATGCTGCGCGGAATGGAAATCAACTACGCGGTCGCAGACCGCGACAACGCCGCTGTCTTACAACAGGTCAATAACGGTGTCCATCTGCGTATGGCAGTGCTCTTTAGCCTCATTGCAAGCGGTACCGATGCCGGAATCTAAAAGAACCGAAAGTTTTATGATGAATACCCAACCTGCTTACCCTGAAACAGGCACTCTAGCTCCTGTCGCAAGCACAACACTGCTTATTAAGAACGTTACGTTGTATGGCGAGGGAAACCCCGTTTCTGTCTTTATTAAAGACGGCGTTATCGGCTCCATTGGGGAGGACCTCAACGAAGTTGCTGATGAAGTAATTGACGCCGATGGCAACGTGTTGCTTCCTGGTTTGGTGGATATGCATGTACACCTGCGTGAACCAGGCCGCGAAGATACTGAAACTATTGAAACAGGCTCAAAAGCAGCTGCAAAGGGCGGATTTACCGCTGTATTTACTATGGCTAACACCACACCGGTAACGGATCAGCCAATTATTGCTGAGTCGGTATGGGCTAAGTCCCAAGCCATCGGATTGTGCGACGTTCACCCTGTCGGTTCCATAACAAAGGGACTCGAAGGCAAAACTTTGACGGAGTTTGGCATGATGGCCAAGTCCGATGCCAAAGTGCGTATGTTTTCAGATGATGGCAAGTGCGTAGCAGATCCTCAGATTATGCGCCGCGCACTTGAATATGCCAAGGGTTTGGACGTTTTGTTAGCACAGCACGCAGAGGAGCCGCGACTCACCGAAAATGCTGTAGCACACGAGGGTGCTACAGCTGCTGCCCTAGGTTTGCGCGGTTGGCCCCGTGCAGCAGAAGAATCCATTGTTGCCCGTGATGCTTTGCTAGCGCGCGATTATGGAAATCGTGTGCACATTTGCCACGCGTCCACAACAGGAACGGTAGAGCTTCTCAAGTGGGCTAAGGCACAAGGCATTCCACTGACCGCAGAGGTAACCCCACACCATCTTTTGCTTCACGATGAAAAGCTGAAGACCTACGATGGCGTATTCCGCGTCAACCCTCCTTTGCGTGAGGAACACGACACAATTGCCCTGCGCGAAGCACTGCTAGATGGCACGATCGACTGCGTTGCTACCGACCATGCCCCGCACGGCTCAGAAGATAAGTGCATCGAGTTTGAACACGCCAAGCCGGGAATGTTGGGGTTGGAGTCATCGCTGGCTGTCATCGTCAAGCTTTTTGTGGAAACTGGTCTTGCTGATTGGCGCTTCGTTGCCCGTGTGATGAGCGAAAAACCAGCAGAGATCACTCGACTTCCCGATCACGGTCGACCATTGGAAGTCGGTGAACCCGCCAACCTCACCATCGTCAATCCAGACTCTCCATGGGTATCTAACCGCGACGATCTGGAATCCAAGAGCGAAAATAACCCTTATGATGGTGTGGAATTCAATGCTCGCGTAACTCACACCGTGCTGCGCGGCCATGTGACTTATCGCCTCGAAGCATAATGCGTGGCATAAAGCCACACGCCTAAACAAAGCCCAAACCGTCTGCGGGAAGTAAGATAACCGCAAGATGCAGGGCGATACATTAAAAACTTGAAAGCATATCGCAAGCAAAGCGGTAGACACGAAAGGCAATAAATAAGTGACTGAATTTTCTGTTTCAACAGGTAACTCAGTACCAGCAATCTTGGTACTTGCAGATGGTCGCAGTTTCCGTGGTTTTGGTTTTGGAGCAACCGGAACCTCTTTGGGTGAGGCTGTTTTTACTACCGCAATGACCGGCTACCAAGAAACGATGACGGACCCTTCGTATCACCGTCAGCTCGTTGTTGCCACTGCACCGCAGATCGGTAACACAGGTTGGAATGATGAAGACAACGAGTCGCAAGGGAACAAGATTTGGGTAGCAGGACTCATCGTCCGCAATCTGTCCAAGCGTGTGTCCAACTGGCGTGCGGCGCGCTCTTTGCCTGAAGAAATGGAGCAGCAGGGCATTATCGGTATCGAAGGCGTAGATACCCGCTCTCTCGTTCGCCACCTGCGCAACCATGGTTCCATCGCCGCTGGACTATTCAGCGGCGAAGCCGCACAGCGCCCACTTGCAGAGCTTATCGATGAAGTCCGTGCTCAAGAGTCCATGGCCGGCGCTGACCTGTCTGCTCAGGTAACAACGCAAAAGCCATACACCATCCCCGCAGAAGGCGAGAAGAAGTACACGGTCGTTGCATACGACATGGGTATTAAGATGGCCACACCTGCTAACTTTGCTAAGCGTGGTATTGAAACCATCGTTGTACCTTCCACGACTCCTTTCGCTGAGATTGCTCAGTACAACCCAGATGGCGTCTTCGTTTCTAATGGGCCTGGTGACCCTGCAACTGCGGATAAAGCAGTTGAAATTGTCCGTGAGATTTTGGCAGCGAAACTTCCTTTCTTCGGTATTTGTTTTGGTAACCAGATTCTGGGCAGGGCCTTGGGGCTTAGTACCTACAAGATGAAGTTTGGACACCGCGGAATTAACGTTCCAGTGCTCAACCACCTCACCGGAAAGATCGATATCACCTCGCAAAACCACGGTTTCGCGTTGCAATCTCCAACGGACAAGCCTGCTCAAGAATTCGACACAGACTTTGGCCCAGCACATGTCACCCACACATGCCTCAATGACGGCACTGTCGAAGGCGTGGCCTTGACTAATGGATTGGCTTACTCGGTGCAGTACCACCCAGAATCTGCTGCCGGTCCCCACGATGCAAGTCCATTGTTTGACCAGTTCACGCAATTGATGGACAACCACTCTCCAAACAAGAAGTAATTTAGGCCAGGAAGGTATAAGGAAAAAGACTATGCCAAAGCGCAACGATATTAACCACGTCCTGGTCATTGGATCTGGACCAATTGTTATTGGACAAGCATGTGAGTTTGACTACTCCGGAACTCAAGCTTGCCGAGTGTTGAAAGAAGAAGGCCTCCGAGTCACGCTCATCAACTCCAACCCGGCAACAATTATGACGGACCCAGAGTTTGCGGACCACACCTATGTGGAGCCAATCGAACCAGAGTTCATTGAAAAGATCCTCATCAAGGAACAGCAGGAAGGCCACCCAATCGATGCTGTTTTGGCTACCTTGGGTGGGCAGACTGCATTAAACGCAGCTATTCAGTTGGACCGCGCCGGAATTTTAGACAAATATGGCATTGAGCTAATTGGTGCTGACATTGACGCTATCGAGCGCGGTGAAGACCGCCAGAAGTTTAAGGACATCGTCGCTTCCGTCGGTGGAGAGTCCGCTCGTTCGCGTGTGTGCCACAGCATGGAAGAAGTCCGCGACACCGTTGCTGAGCTCGGTTTGCCCGTTGTCGTTCGTCCTTCTTTCACGATGGGTGGACTCGGTTCCGGTCTGGCATTCAACGATGAAGACTTAGAACGCATTGCCGGCGGTGGCTTGGCAGCTTCACCAGAAGCCAATGTTTTGATTGAAGAATCCATCCTGGGATGGAAAGAGTTTGAGCTTGAGCTCATGCGCGATGGTGATGACAATGTTGTGGTCATTGCGTCTATCGAAAACGTCGATGCTTTAGGTGTTCACACTGGTGATTCAGTTACTGTTGCGCCTGCACTTACTCTTACTGACCGGGAGTATCAGAAGCTGCGCGATATTGGTATCGCAATTATTCGCGAGGTAGGTGTTGATACCGGTGGATGTAACATCCAGTTTGCCGTTAACCCAGATAACGGACGCATCATCGTTATCGAAATGAACCCCCGCGTGTCCCGTTCTTCGGCACTGGCCTCGAAGGCTACGGGTTTCCCCATCGCCAAGCTAGCAGCGAAGTTAGCTATTGGCTATACCCTGGATGAAGTTACCAATGACATCACCGGAGTGACCCCTGCCGCATTCGAGCCAACGTTGGACTATGTGATTGTTAAGGCTCCACGCTTTGCTTTTGAAAAGTTCAAGGGTGCAGACGATACCTTGACCACCACCATGAAATCTGTTGGTGAAGCCATGGGTATTGGCCGCAACTACATCGCAGGTCTTAACAAGGTAATGCGTTCCCTAGAGTCTAAGCCAGCCGGTTTTTGGACTCAGCCAGACGAATACTTTGCAGGCGATCGCGCAACCGACCTCATCGCAGTGTTGGAAGATCTTAAGCGGCCGACTGAAGGCCGCATGTATGACGTTGAGTTAGCGTTGCGTCTCGGTGCCTCCGTAGACGACGTGTACGAGGCTTCCCAGATTGACCCGTGGTTCCTCGCCGAGTTGCAGGCTCTTATTGACTTCCGTGAGAAGCTGGTTAATGCTCCTGTACTCGATGAAGAGCTACTCCGCGAAGCAAAGTACATGGGTCTTTCCGACCAACAAATTGCCCACCTTCGTCCAGAATTTGCTGGGGAAGATGGTGTTCGTACGTTGCGTTGGTCACTTGGAATCCGTCCAGTATTCAAGACCGTTGATACCTGTGCCGGTGAGTTTGAGGCGCAAACGCCTTATCACTACTCCGCATACGAATTAGACCCAGAAGCTGAGTCTGAGGTTGCTGAGCAGCGCGAGAAAGACAAAGTCATCATCCTAGGTTCTGGACCGAACCGTATTGGCCAGGGTATTGAGTTTGACTACTCCTGTGTACACGCGGCTCTAGAGCTTTCCCGCGTCGGCTATGAGACAGTCATGGTGAACTGCAACCCAGAAACCGTATCCACTGACTACGACACCGCAGACCGTTTGTACTTCGAGCCACTCACGTTTGAAGACGTCATGGAGATCTACCACGCGGAGTCCCAGTCCGGTACAGTCGCCGGCGTCATCGTCCAGCTCGGCGGCCAGACACCACTTGGACTAGCTCAGCGCTTGGCAGATGCTGGTGTTCCAGTTGTCGGAACGACTCCAGAGGCCATTAACTTGGCTGAAGACCGTGGTGAGTTTGGAAAGGTTTTGGAAGCTGCAAACCTTCCAGCACCAGCATTCGGAACCGCGACATCTTATGCAGAGGCTCGCGATGTAGCCGACGGCATTGGCTACCCAGTTTTGGTTCGTCCTTCCTACGTGCTTGGTGGACGCGGTATGGAGATTGTTTATGATGAAGCTTCCTTGCAGTCTTACATTGAGCGCGCAACTGAACTGACTGAAGACCATCCAGTTTTGGTCGACCGATTCTTGGACGCCGCTATTGAAATTGACGTAGATGCCTTGTGCGATGGCGATGAGGTTTACCTCGGCGGTGTCATGGAGCACATCGAGGAAGCTGGCATCCACTCCGGTGACTCAGCTTGTTCACTTCCTCCAATGACCTTAGGGCCTGAGGATATTGCCAAGGTGCGCGAGTCTACCAAGGCACTCGCCGCAGGCATTGGCGTGAAAGGCCTTATGAACGTGCAATACGCACTCAAGGACGACACTCTTTACATTATCGAGGCTAACCCACGCGCATCGCGTACCGTGCCATTCGTCTCCAAGGCAACTGGTGTGCCTCTGGCAAAGGCGGCCGCGCGAGTAATGATGGGGGCATCGATAAGCGAATTGCGCGCCGAAGGCATCATTCCTTCGAACTATGATGGCGGCTCTTTACCACTCGAGCACCCAATTGCCGTCAAGGAAGCGGTGCTTCCGTTTAGCCGTTTCCGCGCGGCAGATGGCACCATGCTCGATACATTGCTCAGCCCTGAGATGAAATCTACAGGTGAAGTTATGGGTCTAGCCGATAACTTTGGTGCCGCTTACTACAAGGCTGAAATGGCTGGTTTCACCAAATTGCCGAAGGAGGGCGCGGTATTCGTCTCCGTGGCAAACCGCGACAAGCGTACGTTGATTTTCCCAATTCAACGACTCGCTTCCTTGGGCTACACTATCTATGCCACCAGTGGAACGGCCTCAATTTTGCGGCGTAATGGCA
>JAXFXA010000084.1:0-6906 GCA_034091885.1 Corynebacterium sp. | reverse complement strand
AAGGGTGTAGGTATGGCTCGTCACTCCACAGGTGAGAACAATTTTCGAGTCGCGGGTTGGGTAGTTGGCGTTGCACTTATCGTGTCCTTAGCTTTAGGCGCATTGATTATCCTTCAAGTACTCGGAAACAGCGATACCGTCGCACAGGAAGCACCCGAGGCATCTACTACTTCCGCTCCACCTGCATCCACCACGACAGCGCAGGAAGCCGCCGCGGAGAATGCAAGCCAAGAGGCTTCGCCTAGTACAACGGTGCAGGTGGTCTCCTCCAGCGATAGCGCCGGACTTGACGCATTAGCAGCCGCTACCTTGGCAAAAGATACCCTCTATTTGCTGGACACTTCCGATGGCTTGGCCCCTTTTTACCTTCCCGTCGCTCCTGAGATTGCGGCGAATTCACACAGTGTCTCGGCAGCCGGGCACCAGGTGGCATTATGGAATTACTCATCCCCGCTCAGCCCAGGAGTCGTCGTAGGCTATCGCGACAATGTAAATTTTGGTCCAAGCGATGATGTTGCTTGGGCTGTGCAGCAGTTTGGCACCGGAGGAGTTCCACAAACTCGTTCTGCCATTATTGCGGCCTTAAACCATGCAAGCCAGCATCCCAGCGATGCCCGTGTACTGCTCATTACCACAGGCACGATGGGAGACATGGACGACGCTACGTTCCGCACTGAACTACAACGCGCCAAGTCCGATAACGTCGAGCTTGCTGTTGTGCAGTTGGGAACCGATGGCGTTGATCCCGAGGTACGCTCGATTGCGGATTCCTTCGTGACTGTGGAAAACCCTGCGGACGCAGAATCGATGGCTACCGCGCTTGCTGCAGTGTCAGGAGTACAACGGCCCTAATCCACGCCGGCTCTGCAAGCCAAAGCAAAAGCCATCTACTCTCCCGTGAGCAGGAGAAGAGATGGCTTTTGCTTTGTGTGCTTGCTTGGAAATTAGGAGGACTTTCGCTTGCGCAGCTGTGCGAGCTCGTCAATACCAACCACGGTTGGCTCTTCAAAGCCATCGCCGACAACACGCTCTGAAGGGAAATTGGAAATGGTACCCGAGAGTTCTTTCATAATGCTTGGTACAGCGATACCGAATACTCCCTGACCGCCCGAGAGAAGATCGATGACCTCATCATTTGAGCGACACTCGTAAACAGTCGTGCCGTCCGAAACCAAAGTAAGCTCAGCGATGTCATTGACACCGAGATGCCGCAGAGAATCAACGGCTAGGCGAATATTCTGCAAGGAAATTCCGGTATCAAGCAAGCGCTTCACAATTTTGAGTACCAATACATCACGGAACGAGTAAAGACGCTGTGAACCCGAGCCGCGTGCGTTGCGGATAGAGGGGTTTACCAAGTTCGTACGTGCCCAGTAGTCCAACTGCCGGTACGTGATGCCAGCAACCTGACAAGCAATGGGTACGCGGTAGCCAACTTCCTCATCAGGCCCAACATCAAAAAGGGATTCTTGAACTGGCTGATCATGCTTAAGGTGGTCATCGGTTAAACCATCGAGGTTTTGGTGACCGTGGTCTGAGTATGGGGAGATGCTGCTCACGTAAATTACTCCAATTGTGTTGGCACTAGTCTTTATTTAAAAGCAAGTTTCACCCTGGGTCAAGGCAAATCCGAAAAGAAAATGCGGTGAGGCGAAATGGTGCGATGTCTAAGTCTGTACCTCAACTTTAGACTTTAAAATAAACTTTTGAAACATAAGTAACACGCGTGTCATTCAAGAACCTCAAAAACCACACCCACCCCTACCCCCTAATTTAGAACATGCATTCCAACACGCGGTCCCAATCAGATTTCATTTTAGGATGCTGGGAGCAGGTTAGCTGTCCAAATCCGTCCCGAATTCAGACTCGTCTATGCCCATCTCTTTCATCCACTTATCAAAATCAGCATGTGCAGCTTCTTCATCCAAGGCAGTGGGCGAATCGGCATTCGGACGGTCATCTACTTCTGCGTCCTCAAGATCATCATCTATTTCAATATTGAAATACTCAGCAAGGTCCTCGGAAGTGGCATATACACCATGCTGAGCCAACAGCTCTTCACTTACAGTGATATCTATTTCAAATTGCAAAGAGATGATTAAAGCGTCTGACATCCGCGTATCTAGCACGTCACCGTTACCGGTTTTAACCTCAACAAAGAACGTTCCGTCATTTACGCCGACGATAGTAATGCCTATAACGCCTCCGCGTAGCTCTAATAGCTCTTGCAACAAGTCATGGGTATCAGGGCGGGTGGGCAATTCACGGTCAAACCGCCGAGAGACTTGTTCAAAGCCAATGGGGTCAATCCATATCGGCAAAAAGCGCTTGGAATTGCGGTCCAGCATTAGGGCAAGACAGTGCCCTTCCGGTTCCACACTAGTTGGAGCTAGAAAACTCAATGAGACGAGATCACGCTCATTCTCCGGCATTTAACACTCCACTTCTTACTGCACGTTTGAGCACAACAAACTAGGAAGTGCCCCACGTGAGGTTAAAAATCCTTGCGCAATTCATTCTTCAGCAATGTCGCATGCAGCGAAACAACTAAAGCAGCGATCTGTTGGGAGAACTCCTCCGCTTGCTGGGCAGCAGTATCAGATTTTGAAATATTGACCGGAGCGACGACCTGGGAAATAGAATCCGCTTGACGGCCTGCGGCATTACGCAAGGATTTTAGTTTTTGATCATCGAAACCAAAGGCCTTAAGTGCCTCCGCGGTGGTCACGACTGCGACATCGTCAGCCGTAAAAAAGCCCGCAGCATCTGGTTTAAGCAGGCCAATCTTTACTAAATTAGCCACGAACATTTCAGAAGATGCCGCTTGCGTAGCCACGTCTGCGTCTGTCAATCGTGTTACTACGGGAGCTTTGAATTCATCAGCACTTAGTAGCATATTCGCTTGGCCTGCACCGACAATAGCGGTAACGTGACCGGAATCCATAGCTTCTAATTGCTCGCGGATAACCTTCAAAGGGGTGTATTTATCGCGCTGCTGGGTCAAAATGTAGCGCAATCGCGCAACATCATCCTCAGTAAACCGCCTATACCCTGACGAAGTCCGTTGCGGAGTAATGAGCTTCTCAGACTCTAGGAAGCGAATCTTTGACACCGTAACGTCAGGAAACTGCTGTTGCAGGGTCTCCAAGACTACGCCAATTGACATAGTCTTTACTTTCTTCGTTCCACCATTAGTTCGGTGAAACCCGCTGGCGTGTTGTTTTTCTGCGCTCACGTTTTGCTTAGATCCCTTTAACTTCTAGACTCCGCTCCCTTAGGCACGCGAAGTAGCATCGCACGTAACCTCGGGACTATTTCGGATTAAATAATCAGTTCCTTGTATTCTATTAGCCTTGATGCGCAATAAAAACTAGGCGAAATTTGCCAATTTGGATCTCATCGCCCACCTGCAAAACCTGTGAGTTCCGCGGTTCGCGGTTAACGTAGGTGCCGTTGAGAGATCCGACGTCAACGACCTCAAACTTGCCATCGCTAATGCGAAATTCTGCATGCCGGCGCGAAACGGTGACATCATCGAGGAGGATGTCGGCTTCTGGGTGGCGCCCAGCAGTAGTGGTGGGCTGATCAAGAAGGAAACGTGCACCGGCGTTAGGGCCACGCTTGACCACTAGTAATGCCTGATTTTCTGGCAGGTTATCAGCACCAGCAGCGGAGGCGTCCACACTCGATGCCGCGGAACTTTCCATCTCTTTCAAGAGATCCGCACGGAAAACCGATGTGGTTTCCACCTGTGGCTCTGGAGTTGAAGTATTCTCGGCCATGTTTTTTACCTCCGATGTATCGAATCTTTTTCAATCACTAATCTCCGCGTTATCCGGCAGAGCCGAATACTGACTGGTGATTGCCGCGATTTTAAAAAAGATGTGTTTTAACACAATCAATCATAGCGACTTCCCCTTACAACGTTGGAAGTCGTGCAATTAATTTATTGATATGCACTATTAAACAGGTTGAAAAAATCCACAATTGCGCCGCCGACTAGCGGAAGAGATTTCCGATCCCTCCGAGCACAGAGTTGCCAGAGCCAGCCAACGGATTGTCTGAAACCATGTAGGTCCAAGTCGCAGATGGTCTGGCTAAACCGCTATCGGTCATATGTGCACCTTCGTCATCTATCTCGATGGAGTTAAATGTCTCCACAGCATCATCTACCGCGCGACGTGCGATTTCTTTAAATTCACGCACTGCGATGCGATGGAATTCATCAACAGGCGTCTCACGCGCAATAGCACGCAAATGAATAGATTCTCGAACATCGTCCATCAATTCGAGGTGATCGGCCCACGCAATGTCAAGATGATAGAGCATGATTTCTCGAGCAGCATCGCGAAGAATTGCCTCATCCCCCACTTTAAGTTCCAGCTCCTCAGCGCGTTGAGGGCTATGTGCAGACAGCTCCTGCCAAGCTTGATCAGTATCAAGCAAAGTAGCTCGCCTCTCATCAATGATGACGCGCTGGTCAGCAAGGAGCTTATTGTATTTCCACGTTTGCGCATGAATCTCCAGAAGTTGGCCCTCTGTTACACGCTGACAGTGGTTGATGAAGTCGTTGACGCGCTTGGAGAGAATCCGCCCATCAGCCTCTGGGCGGATAACCAATGATTCGTCTTCCCCACCTTGAGCTACGACATCGTCATCCATCGAGACAAAAAACACCGAAGATCCAGGATCTCCCTGCCGGCCTGCACGACCCCGTAACTGGTTGTCTAAACGCGATGAGCGGTGCCTTGAGGTTCCAATAACGGCAAGCCCGCCAGCAGCAACTACGTGCTCACGGTCAGTCTCTTCTGCTCCGCCCAGCTTGATATCAGTACCGCGACCAGCCATCTGAGTAGAAACTGTGATTCTTCCTATATCTCCGGCCTGTGCAATTATCTCTGCTTCTTCAGCGTCATTTTTGGCGTTGAGAACACTCACCGTCATTCCACGCTCTGCCAAAGCCCGACCCAAATCTTCCGATTCAGCGACATCATGAGTGCCCACCAATACAGGCTGTCCTAATGCATGGAGACGCTCGATTTCAGCAACGATTGCGCGATTCTTCTCCTCCATTGTGGCGTAGATGCGATCGGCCTCATCAAAACGCTGAAGAGGCTTGTTGCGGTCAATGACAGACACGTGCAACCCATAGAACTGGGTTAGCTGGTCAGTCGCTTCAACTGCGGTTCCGGTCATGCCACACACTACCGGGTAGCGGCGCATCAGTTCTTGCAAAGTAATTGTGTCTAGAATCCGTCCGCCTTCGGAAACCTCTAACCCTTCTTTTGCTTCCACAGCTGCCTGCAGACCATCTGGCCATCGCTGTAGGTCTGCCACACGGCCGCGGGAAGCATCGATAAGCTGCAATTGACCATCTGCCACGATGTAGTGAATATCGCGAATAAGCAATGCCTTAGCGTGTAGTGCCAAATTAACTTTGGTCAGCACACTGCCTATGTTGTCAGCAGCATATAAGGAGTCAATCCCCAACTCATTTTCGACGCGTCGGGCTCCTTCGTCTGTCAAATGCACTGTGCGCCCATCCTGCGAAACCGAGTAGTCTTTCTCCTCACACAAACGAGAGACTACGTCGGTAATGCGGCCTGTTGGCGCTTCACCTACTCTAGAACCAGCGAGGACTAGAGGAACCAGGGCTTCATCGACAAGCACTGAATCTGCTTCATCGACGAGCGCGACATCTGCACGGGCTTGGACTGTTTGGGCGCGGGACGTAATTTGGTTATCCCTCAGCACATCAAAACCGAGCTCGTTGACGGGCGCATAAACAATGTCACTTCTGTAGGCATGACGCCGTTCATCCGCGGAGTTCTTCTCCGTCACACTAGAAACGGTCAAACCGAAAAACTCAACCAACGGACGCATCCATTCTGCATCGCGCTGTGCCAAGTAATTGTTGACGGTTACAACGTGGACACGCTTACCGGTAAGCGCAAAACCACAGGCAGCCATAGCTCCGACCAGCGTTTTACCTTCTCCCGTCGCCATCTGAATTACATCGCCCTCTAATAACCGCAGTACTGCTTGCGATTGCACAGCAAATGGGCGCATGCCTAGGCGACGTTCCGCGGCAACAGCAAGACAAGCCAAAAACCTAGACCTACTTTTCAGCTCACCATGTTCAACACACTCTCGCGCAGCGTTGGCCACAGCTCCATCATCGAGCTTGTCCAACTCCTCTACATCACGCAGTGATTCCGCAACGATCGCCTTGGATTTCTTATTATTACGTTCCGACTGCGAACCCATCGCCTTCCAGAACCAGTCAAAAGCTGCCATGAAAGATCATCCCTCTTTCTCAACGCGGCACCACATATCAACATTGACTGTAGTAGCAGCCACTTCGCTTGCCACACATACCCCGTATATTCTAATTGGCATGCAATCTGTGAACGTCACTTTCCCTTCGTCTACAGGTTCCGCCATTGCAGGAACCATTGACTTTCCTAGCTCCCCTCCACGCGCGTTCGCGTTATTTGCTCACTGTTTTGCCGGGTCCCGCCAGACGCCTGGTGCATCCCGAGTATGTAAGCAGCTTGCCCAACGAGGAATTGCGGCACTGCGCTTTGACTTTCCAGGCCTAGGGCAGTCCGAAGGAGACTTTGCAGATACCTCATTTAGCCAGAACATCGCTGATATCCAAGCCGCAGCAATCTGGCTGTCCCAGAACTATTCTGCCCCGCAGCTTTTAATTGGGCATTCACTGGGCGGCGCTGCTGCGCTGGCAGCCGCGCCTGCAATGGAATCTATCAAAGCAGTTGCCACCATTGGTGCTCCATTTGATCCTGCACACTCTGTCTTGCATTTTGCAGACAAGATCTCTGATGCTGACCGCTACGGCGAAGTTGAGGTGGTCCTCGGAGGACGAACTCTGACTATTTCGCGAAA
>JAXFXA010000083.1:0-60918 GCA_034091885.1 Corynebacterium sp. | reverse complement strand
CACACCCGGCACGATTGACGCTGATTATCGTGGAGAAATTAAAGTCTGCCTCATCAATTTGGATCCACGTGAACCCATTGAAATCGAACGCGGAATGCGAATCGCTCAGTTAGTTGTGCAGAAGGTCGAATTAGTTGACTTCGAAGAAGTAGAAGAACTTGATTCGACTATTCGTGGTGCCGGTGGGTACGGCTCGACTGGAGTGTAAAGGCTTTCAACTTCTGTTTACGGCCCTGCTGGTCTGTTTAGAACCCTGGTGACCAAGCGCTGGGATAAGGTAAAGAAGATAAAACTCTATGTTTACCCGCACGTCGAATAAGCTAAGACGACGTGTTCTGAGCCGCTAGATTGGTTCACTTAGCATCTGGAAGGATGAAACGCGATTATGGCTATTTGGCCTTTTGGAAAGAAAAATGATCCGAAAGTAGACGCTGAACCTGAACTTCGGTCTGAAGCAAATCAGCACACCCAACCGGAAAATGTCGAGCCAGACTCTGAACGGGCTTCTGCAACGACGGCAGTCAGGGAAGAGACAACAGAAAAAGCCCATTCCTTGCCACATAATGCCGTCGATGGGGAAAGTGGCCCATTCGATGGTGATGCAGTGGACATCAAGACCTTTGATTTCAGTGATTTTTCCAACGGAATTTTGGATTTGGGGTCATTGAAGATTCCGCTGCCAAAGGACTCACAAGTACAAGTTGAAATGGGTCCGCAGGGCCCCAAAATGCTCCATATCATCACTCGATTTGGGCGCATCACTCCCGTTGCTTTTGCCGCGCCACGTAATGGAGGTCAGTGGGTAAGCTCCGTGGCTGAGCTTGAAACTAACATTCATAACGATGGTATGGAGACTCAGCTCGAGGACGGACCTTGGGGCAGCGAGATTGTGGCCCAAAACCACAACGGTTTGATTCGTATCATCGGGATCGAAGGTCCACGCTGGCTGTTACGCTTTACACTTGCTGCACCTGCCGGCAATGAAGAAGGACTTGTCACTCTTGGGCGTGACGTAGCTGCTCGCACTTTTGTTTACCGTGGCGACGCCCCAATTCTGGCCGGAAATTCTTTGCCCGTAACAATGCCTCCACAACTTGCACAGCAAGTCCAAGATGAAATGAAGCGGCGGGCAGGAGCAAGCGCGGAAGCATCGCTAAGCGATGCCCCTTCTGCCGCCCCCAGCGATCCCGCAGACCACTCAGAAAAGCTCTCCCAAGCAGAAGCTGCACGCCGACTTTACGAAATGCTTGGCGGAAACCGAACGCAGGGAGCCGACACTTCAAACCCCGCGGAAAAATAGCGCACAACAAGGTGCCTCAACGTGAACTAGGAGCTAGAACTTTATGCCCGATCAACCAGAATCGTCATCGACCACAACTTCGGGAGACTTTTCTACGGGACAACTCGTAGAAGTCACCATTGAGCGAATGGCGCATGGGGGAGAGGGGATAGGCGTCCTGCCCGACGGGAAGATTATATTTATCGCCGGCGCCTTTCCCGGCGATACCATCACAGCAAAAATCTCTAAATCAAAGAAGAATTTTTGCTTCGGCGACCTCGTCGAAGTACTCACCTCGAGCGAATTGCGAGTAGAAAATACTTGTCCCGCAGCGGCGCAAGGTGCAGGGTGTTGTGACTTCGCCGAACTTGCGCCATCTGCAGAAGCCGAGCTGAAGAAGACGATTCTCCTCGACCAGCTCAACCGAGTGGCTCGGCTAAAGGGCGCACCAAAAGTAGCAGTACAACAGCTGAGCCCACGGCATTGGCGCACTCGCGTGCGCTTAGGCGTCGACGAAACTGGACACGCCGGGCTGCGTAGACGGGGATCACATGAGCTGGTTACTTCTGTTGCCTGCACCCAGCTCGTCGAGGGACTTGTAGATGGCATCGTGGGGCCGGATGCACGCACATTTACCCCTGGTGCTGAGCTCATCGTCGTACGTGATGCGAGTAGCAACCGGCACGTGGTTGAGTCCGTGAAAGCTGCGCGCGGCCGGCGGGTAGAAAAGATCGAGTCCGTGGTAGAAGGAACAGGTACGGTAACTGAAAAAATTGGAGAGTTTTCCTTTTCTTTCCCTGCTACCGCCTTTTGGCAAGGCCACAAAGAAGCACCGTCTACCTACTCGCAGCTTATTCGTGACTACCTCGCTCCTAGTGCGCGTGGTACGCAAGGAACAGCATGGGATCTGTATGGAGGGGTAGGCGCGTTTATACCTGCAATAGC
This sequence comes from Corynebacterium sp., assembly GCA_034091885.1. Taxonomy (GTDB): domain Bacteria; phylum Actinomycetota; class Actinomycetes; order Mycobacteriales; family Mycobacteriaceae; genus Corynebacterium. The sequence continues at coordinate 58,694 of JAXFXA010000083.1, read as the reverse complement.
TCAGGGACTATCAGCTGGCCCACAAATATCTACGCGAGTGTACTCGGTCGATTATTCACCCGCTGCCACCGCAATGGAACAAGCAGACCTCCAAGAATTCGAGATTTATACAGTCGCTGATCGAGTTGAAAAGGTAGCAGCCCAGCTACCACAACCGAATGCCGTGGTTCTAGACCCGCCACGAGTGGGAGCTGGGCGCGACGTGATAAATACGGTTGCTGCGGCACGTCCAGAAGTCGTCGTCCATATCGGTTGCGACCCTGCGACGTTCGCTCGCGATATTGGGTATTGGACCGAAAACGGTTATCGCCTTGACCACGCGACCTTAGTAAATGCTTTTCCTGGTACCCATCACTTCGAGGTAGTCGCACGGCTTGTTCCCATCAATTCACAAGCATGAGTTTTACCGCGGTGGTAGGCACAGGACTACTACTTATCGGGTGCAATAGCGTAAATTTGTAGGTAGTACACCTCACATTGGTGAGGCTTGAATCTTGAAGAAACACTGTCAGATTGTGATCGTGTTTTTGCGACGACGATGAGATAAGGAGTCACTCGATTGTCCATGGGCATGATAGAAAAAGTGACCTCGCCAGAAATATTGAAACAACTTCCTGCTGAAAGTCTGGAAGAACTGGCTGCGGAAATCCGGCAGTTTCTCATCGATAAAGTCTCGGTAACTGGTGGACACTTAGGTCCAAATCTAGGCGTAGTCGAACTTACTATCGCCTTGCATCGAGTGTTTGATTCTCCCACTGAGCCAATAGTTTTTGATACGTCACACCAGTCGTATGTTCACAAGATTTTGACCGGTCGCGCTGCCGGCTTTGACTCCTTGCGTCAGAAAAATGGTCTATCTGGATACACTGATAGAGGCGAGTCTGAACACGATTGGACTGAGTCGTCGCATGCATCGGCAGCGATATCCGTCGTAGACGGCCTCTCCAAAGCGTTTGCACTTCAAGGTCATCCTGAACGAAATGCTGTAGCGGTTGTGGGGGATGGGGCGATGACCGGCGGAATGTGCTGGGAAGCGCTCAACAATATTTCCGCAGATCACAACAGGAATGCAGTGATCGTTGTCAACGACAATGGCCGAAGCTATTCCCCGACCATCGGTGGACTTTCCGAAAACCTGGGACGTATTCGAGCACAGCACGGATACGACGAAATCATGGAGCAAGGAAAGCGCACCTTAAAGTCCTTAGGCTGGGTAGGCGAGCGTACTTTCGATGCACTGCATGCATTTAAAGAAGGCGTAAAGTCTCAAGTTCTTCCGATGGAGCTTTTCCCAGAACTGGGAATGAAGTACATTGGCCCCATCAATGGCCATGATCTCAAAGCCCTAGAAAACGCATTGACGTATGCACGAGATTATGAGGGCCCAATTTTTGTCCATGTGGTCACTGAAAAAGGTCACGGATTTGCTCCCGCAGTCAATGAACCTTTGGACCAAATGCACTCGACGGGTGCGATCGATCCAGTAACAGGTGTGCCCAAAGGAGAAAGCCAGCCGGGCTGGACTGCAGCTTTTTCGGATGAACTGGTTTCTGCCGGTGAAAAGCGAGAGGACATCGTCGGCATTACTGCTGCCATGGCAGGACCGACGGGGCTGACTCCCTTCGCTGAGCGTTTCCCAGAGCGCTTTTATGACGTAGGAATTGCGGAACAGCATGCACTCGCCTCGGCCGCGGGTCTTGCTCTGGCTGGTTTGCATCCCGTGGTTGCCGTATACGCAACATTTCTCAATCGTGCATTCGATCAAATGCTCATGGATGTCGCTTTGCTCAAGCTACCTGTGACTATTGTGTTAGATCGCGCCGGAATAACCGGTAATGATGGTGCTAGCCACAACGGAGTCTGGGACTTGGCTCTTACCTCTATTGTGCCCGGAATCCGAGTAGCAGCTCCACGCGATGGTGCGCGGCTGCGAGAGTTGTTCAAAGAAGCAATAGAGATCTCAAGCGGTCCTACCGTCGTTCGATTCCCCAAGGGCAACTTGTTAGATGACATGGAAGCAGTTGATACCACTGCGGACCACGTAGATATTTTGCGCCTGCCTACCACCGATGATGTAGAGAAACCGCACGTATTGTTGGTTTCAGTTGGAGCCATGTCAGCACGTAGTCTCCAAGCAGCGGAGTTGGTTGAGGAGGCGCACGTGACCGTCGTCGATCCGCGCTGGGTTAGCCCCATTGCTCCATCGCTCATTGAGATGGCGGCAGAATCAGACCTAGTTGTGGTTGCTGAAGATGCCACCCTGCGCGGCGGCATTGGTTCCCTGCTTCATGAAGCGATGTCAGCCGCTGAAGTAGACACTCCATTGCGTCACGTGGCGTTTCCCTCGATGTTCCCTAAGCATGGTTCTCGCTCCGAAGTCATGCAGGAAGCTGGTATGGATGCAAAGGGAATTGTCGAAGTCATCTCCACGTGGCTGGACAATCGTAATTAGTTCTGTAGATTTTATGGTTCTAGCGTCTGATAATCACAATGTGTAGTGAACAAGGGCGCTAGAATTTCAATTTGCCAAGGACGTGACCCGAGCTGGGTAAGGATATTTTTGACATCCGAGCTAATAACATCGGCAAGCGAGCTTCCAGCTTCTTCAAAACTGTGGGGTAAAAGCGAGTTTTCGTAGAGGTTCCAGACCGCTGTTCGCAGCTGCGTCGCTGTAGCAATGCAATCACGTTGTACCGCGAGGGATTCAGCGCGTTCTGCAAGGCCAATGCGAATGTGCTCCAAAACCTTTGCTAGTTCGGGATAGTCTTTACGTAGTTGCTGAGCCGATGGAATGGTAGTTCGTTTGCGGTCAAGCTCTAGATCAGTTGATGGTGGCGCCTGCGCAGCCGCGTGGGCGGCTGCGAGGAACTGTCCGAGCATTTGCGGCCGCGAGCTGCGAAGAGCTGGCAGTCTTTTTGCAGCGCTGATGCTGCTTGGAAGGGCGTTGGCGAGATCAAGCAGCGCCTTATTGCTGAGTAATTTACCCGGCGCAACGTCTCGTCGTTGAGCTAGCTGCTCGCGTAATTTCCACATATCGCGGGCAGCGGCCAGTTTTCGCCGTGAGGTTATGCGATTAATGCCTTTCATACCAGACCAATCGCGTTGCGGGAATTGCGGCAATGTGGAAAAGCGGCGCACTATTTCAGCACATTCCTGAGTCTGCCACGCAGACTTGTTTGCTGTCGCTAGTGCATGTTCAAGCTGGTGTGCGAGGTCAAGCAGCGATTCTACGTCCAAAGCTGCATAAGAGCGCTGGGAGGTTGTCAGGGGAGTAGCAGACCAATCGTCTGCACTTTGACCTTTGGCTAGTCTAAATCCTAGAAAATGCTCAGTCATAGCCGACAAATTGGGATGGCTGAAACCTAAAAGCCGAGCGGCGATTTCAGTATCGAACAGATTTCGTGGATGAAGCCCCAGCATGCTTAGCGATGGCAAGTCAGACGCTGCCGCGTGCAGCACCCAATCAGCCTCGTTGAGCACCGGAGCGAGGTACTTTTGCGTCTCAGTGCGCAATCCTTCGGGGGCAACCAAGAACACGGGGGAATCATCCCGTTTCAGCTGAATAAGGAAAGCGCGATCATCATAGCGAAAAGCAGAAGCGCGCTCCGTATCAATTGCAACAGGCCCAGAGTATGAGGCGATCTGCCGTGCAACAGTAGCAAGACCTTCCAAAGAATTAACAACTGCCGGTATTCCCAGTACTGGAGTCTTGCGTATCACAGGGGATGGAGCGAGAGTTGTGGGGAGGTCGCGGGCCCCAGTTTTTCTGGACATGACCTCCACTGTAGCGCGAACGCACTAGTGACCCAACTGGGTAATCCCCTCAGGAGGAAGTCCAGCGACATTAGCCAACACCTGAGCAAAAGCTGCGACATGCTGCGAAAGATCGATTTCTTCAGCAGTCCACGAAGCACGCATTTCTAACTGGTGAGCACGGGGAGGACCCCCAATTTCTCCGAAGCGAACGCTTGTTGTCGAAGTTACCGTCCCTCCGAGGTTAGTATGTGTAGCTCCGCATTCACTGAGCGATTCATTCAACCATTGCCAGGCGACATCGGGAAGCAAAGGATCTCCTGCAACATCAGAGTCCATGTCAGCCTGAATATAGGCCACGAGCCGCATAGATCCTTCCCATGCTTCCTCTGCACCGGGATCGTGGAGAAGGATGAGGCGGCCAAAGGCATCGCCTTCAGTATCAACTGGGATTGAATCAAAATCTTCTTGCGTTCCGACCTCAAGGCCAACAGCGTGACTATAAGGTGCGAGTTTCTGCGGAGGTCTAATCGTGCCCAAAGTTATCTCTGGACGCAATGAGACTGAATGCATAGATTCGACTGCCGAAGTAAATGCGGCAGGGGTAGCGCTTGTTGGGGAGGTCTCATTGTCCGCTGAAGCGGATTGAGAAGCCTTCGTCGAGCGTGCGCGACCGTGAAGAGGAGTCGGCGCGCTCGCTGAGTGCTGCGTAGGTGCGTCGGAAATGCTCACGAGTCTCAACCTATAGTTTAAAGTTTGCAATCTGGGGGAGGCGCGCCGAAAGCACGGAACCTCGACAATATCCCAACGTACAACTTAGGATGTATGAGTAATTCTCTACGGTAGTGAAGGGAGCCACAGGAACGATGGCTAAATTAGATTTTCAAGCACTAAACGACAAACAACAATACTCCCAGCACGCTGTATTCAAAGTGTGCCCAGGGGCTTTGGGTAGCGAACGTGAAGACGCCATTGCAGAAGCTCAGAAGTTCTTCGCGGAGTTGGAAGAGGCAGGTACCGTGACGGTTCGTGGTATCTATGATCTGTCAGGTATGCGTCAAGACGCTGATTTTATGATTTGGTGGCACGCCGAGGAATTTGCAGACCTCCAAAAGTCTTTCGCAGATTTCCGCCGTACTACCGTGCTAGGTCAGATATCAGATGTCACATGGGTAGGCAATGGCTTGCATCGTCCAGCTGAGTTCAATAAGTCCCACTTGCCTTCGTTTATCATGGGCGAAGCTCCAGGGGAGTGGATAACGGTTTATCCATTCGTGCGCTCTTACGACTGGTATGTCATGGAGGACACTAAACGTCGACGTATTCTCGCCGAACATGGAATGACTGGTCGGGACTACCCAGATGTTCGTGCCAACACTGTGCCTGCTTTTGCACTCGGAGATTATGAGTGGATTTTGGCATTCGAAGGACCGTCACTCGATAGGATTGTCGACTTGATGTACAAGATGCGGTACACAGAAGCGCGCTTGCACGTGCGTGAGGAGATTCCGTTCCATACAGGTCGACGCCTAACAGATATCGCTGAACTAATGAAAATCTTGCCTTAATTAAGCTCGCGCTTTTCTAATGTCAGCGAAATTGAATTGATGCAGTAGCGAAGATCAGTCGGAGTGTCATACCCTTCACCGGCAAACATATGCCCGAGGTGAGAATGGCAATTTGCGCATAAGACTTCGACTCGACGCATGCCTAAAGAAGTGTCTTCGCGTTCAATAATTCGGTCCTTCGCTAGTGGGGAGTAAAACGAGGGCCAACCGCAGTGCGAGTCGAATTTTTCAGTGGAACGGAATAGTTCGACATTGCATGCGCGGCACCGGTATACGCCTTCAGTTTTTGTGTGCACATACTCGCCGACATGGGGAGGTTCAGTGCCGGCCTCGCGCAACACGTGATACTCGGCTGCGCTGAGCCGGTCCCGCCACTGGGTATCAGTGACGAAGCTGAACCGTGTTCTATCGTCGCTGCTCATGCAGCACAGTGTACGCGTGATCGGAAGTTTGTTTCGTGGGGTGAGGCTGCGTTCTCTCGAAGTGCCACCATCCCAATGTTGTAGCCGCTGCAATGAAGATCAGTAATACCCATCCCACAGTAGGTAAAAACGTCGCGATCCAACGCCCTGCAACGGGCCATAAATCGGAGTGCCAAGACGCATCGATGAGGAAAAAGGTCGTTGCCAGCCAGGCCGGCCACGTATGCATGATGCTGCGGCGAAGCAGACAGGTAAATAGCAGTGGGAAAAGCCACATCGAATAATACTGCTGGCCCAGAGAAGACAGAGAAAAAACTCCTACTAGCAGAACGCTGCCGGTACTTAGCGCCCATAGCGTGGGGTCAGTATTCCGCCACCGCAATAAAATTATGACGGTGAGCGCAACTGCGCAGGCGGTAAGAAACCAAATCGGGGAATAGAACGCGGGGGGTAGGTCAAAGTACTCTCGCCACCCCGGCAATGAGGAGTTCGCGTAATCGCGGGGAACTGCGAGGTAGGGGCCTAATTTGGTGAGGTAATCGCTTGCCCCCGGTATAAGTGACCATGCAACTGCATTGATCAGAATTGGAGCGCCAGCACCCGCGACGACACAAGCCCACTGCAATTGGGCAAAAGGAAGCAAAAGCAGCGGAGCAAATTGAGGCTTGATCGTAATTGCGATGCCTAAGACAATGCCCCCGACAAGGGCCCGTAGTGTACCCGAATGCAACGTTGTGGATTTAAGTCCCGACAGGAAAAGCCAATAGAAAAGAACTAAGGCGGCAAATAAGACACCGTTGATATTGGAAAAAACCAGTGTATTAGTTACTGATTCAGTGGTGAATGCTAAACCAACTCCGACCGGTAGGATAGGGCTGCGCAATCTCACACCCATTAAACAGATAAGAAGCGCTAATGCCCCGACAATCGCGGCTGCGTTGACCAAAATAAAAAGCTGTCGGGCAAGCATAAAGTTGTCCACGAATCCCAGGGGAAAGAGTAACAAGGTTGCGCCCGGATTATACAAATACAGTGGATCAACATGATGGTAAGACTGGTTATACACTGGTTGTCCATCTATGGCGCGAGAAATAGCCGAGTAGACCGTTGTGAAATCATCAGTCAGCGCGCCATTGAATGCGACGAAAAAAACTTTATAAATAACCAGCACAATGACTGCACACCAGATTGAAGGGGTAAGCCACGACGGAGCAATCCCACCGGTGGATCCCGGCAGTCTGCGAGATTCGCTAAAGTCCGGTTCGCTTCCTAGGGGGGTGCGTGCAACCCAAAATGAGTGCAGACGCTTTGTCATTGTTGTTGCCACAAGTAGCTATGTTACGGGTTTGATCCGACAATGCAGTAACTTCTGCCGAGAGAAATAGAGCAAAGGCCTTGGTCGCTTTGTTGTGGATGCGTTCGGCAGGTGGGAGTCGGCAAGCGATTGTTGGAAGGAAAGAAGAAGACGACCTCTTTTTTCGCGCACCGATTCTACATCTAGCTTTTAACGCTTGGGAGACTGTAACGTACCCCCGATTGAGGTTGTGCACGCACATGCGGACGCCATCATGGTTCACATTAGCCGTCAGCCCATGGCACATTGTGTGACGGTGGTAGTAAAGCTACCTGTATCCCATCAAGAATGGCAGTGTGAGGTGAGAAGCGAAATAGTAGAATTGAAAGCGAAATAACGTTTACTCAAATGTCATACTTACCCCGTGTGAGCGGTGGATTTGGATTCTTGCGCGGCTAAGTATAAAGTTTCATATCGCACCACAGCGAAGCGGTCATAATCACTCCGATAGGAGAATGTGAAGACCAAAACGCTTTAAATGCAATGCGGATGTAGCGCAGTTGGTAGCGCATCACCTTGCCAAGGTGAGGGTCGCGAGTTCGAGTCTCGTCATCCGCTCCACGTTTTTTATAGTGTGATTTTGCAGTATGAAAAACTTTCTCGCGCGATTAGCTCAGCGGGAGAGCGCTTCCCTGACACGGAAGAGGTCACTGGTTCAATCCCAGTATCGCGCACAAGGACTTTCGTCCTAGAAACCGGGCCTGGTTTCGAATGCGGATGTAGCGCAGTTGGTAGCGCATCACCTTGCCAAGGTGAGGGTCGCGAGTTCGAGTCTCGTCATCCGCTCTAGTGCTGAAAAGCTTAATTTCTTGACAGTGCTTGAGGCGGTTTGCCGCGGTGGAATGGCCGAGTGGTGAGGCAACGGTCTGCAAAACCGTGCACACGGGTTCGATTCCCGTTTCCACCTCAAATTTGTGCTTTCTTGAAAAGGTTTACCTTCAGTAAGCCATCTTGAGATAAAGCGCTATTAGCTCAGTGGGAGAGCGCTTCCTTCACACGGAAGAGGTCACTGGTTCAATCCCAGTATGGCGCACAAGGCTAACAGCCTGGTAGTGAATATTTTCATTGATATTCGATGCCGAACACATGCGGATGTAGCGCAGTTGGTAGCGCATCACCTTGCCAAGGTGAGGGTCGCGAGTTCGAGTCTCGTCATCCGCTCCATATTAATCCCGTACCGTGTCCCAACGTGGTGCGGGATTTTTGCGTACCCAGTCTGACTTACCTTCTCTGTTCTCAGATCCCAACAATCGTGAATAAAAATACAGGGAACTAAAGTGTTTGCGGGGGCGACCTATTTAGTGGAACATCATGAAGCTCAATTCGTCTGCTTTCTAAGGAGAGAAAATGGTTGTTAGTCCATCGGAGTCAAGAAGCGTTCGTTATGGCGTTATGGGTGTTGCTGCCGTAGGACTTTGTGCAGCAGGAATGGTGTTGAGTCCAGTTGCATCGGCGCACGATGCTGTCGTGGGTGGAACCGTGACCGATGGCGAGGTTCTCACTGCTTTCCCAGACAGATTTACCGTGGAGTTTTCTGCAGTGCCGCGCGAAGAATTCAACACCATGGCCGTGTCTAATCAGGATTCCGGAGAGGTGTTGTTTTCTCAAGAGCCGGTAATTGAAGGGCGTAATTTATCCATCGAGACGCCACAAGGCTCTAATTTCGGGGCGGGGCACTATGTCTTGGGTTTTAACATCACCTCATCAGATGGTCACGCAACTCGCGGTGACATTTCCTTTAGCGTTGACGGTCCCAGTGAAGTTCCAACCACCAGTGCATCTTCTGCACCCACAGTAGAAGAACCAGCTGGACACGAGGGTGTGCCAGCCAGTATCGATTCGTTGACTGGTCCCATGAAAATTATATTGGCCGGTGGCGGAATTCTTGCTGCAATCGCTGTACTAGCGGTGCTTATGGCAAAGCGACGTAACTACCGCGATTAGACGGTGTTAAGGTGCGCATAGTTTGCCTAACGCGCTAAGATGATCCGGTTAGACTTTCTTGTTTATTGGTACGCGGCCAGGTATGCCGCCTACCCGTCATAGCGCAAAGGAGCGCCGCATGTCAGAGGCTATTGCCCCCGTTAACGTCAATTATGAATCTTTTGATTGTCCCGCAGGAACACCTGTCGGGGTAGCGATGAGAGATTTGGGATTGCCAAACAAGGGCCCTGAGGCCGTTGTGGCCGTCCGTGACGCAGAAGGTCAGTTAAGAGATCTGTCTTATGTTCCGACTGTGGATGCGCAGTTCACTCCTGTCGCTGCGAGCGAAGAAGACGGACGTGTGGTAATCCGCCACTCCTGTGCGCACGTCTTAGCTCAGGCTGTACAAGCAGAGTTTCCTGGTACGAAACTAGGAATTGGGCCAGCGATTGACAATGGGTTCTACTACGATTTTCAGACGGATAAACCGTTTACTCCAGAGGATCTGACCGCCATTGAAAAGCGGATGAAGAAGATCATTAAGACTGGTCAGCGCTTCGATCGTGGCGTTTTTTCCTCCACTGTAGAAGCAGAGCAATCGCTTGCCGATGAACCTTTCAAGCTGGAATTGATTGCAGACAAAGGCAATGTTGACCCGGATTCCGATGAGGCTACCGAGGTCGGCGCAGGTGAGTTGACCTATTACAAAAACCTCAACCCACGAACCGGTGAGGTCGAGTGGTTTGATCTCTGCCGTGGACCTCATTTGCCGACGACTAAGTACATTCCAGCTTTCAAGCTCACTAGGTCATCGGCAGCTTATTGGCGAGGAGACCAGAACAAAGCAGGTCTGCAGCGCATCTATGGCACCGCCTGGGAATCCAAAGAGACTCTAGAGGCGTACCAACTCATGCTGGAAGAAGCAGAGAAGCGCGACCACCGACGTCTCGGATCTGAGCTTGATCTGTTTAGCTTCCCTGATGAGATTGGTTCTGGCTTCCCAGTTTTCCATCCGGACGGAGCAATTGTTCGCATGGAGATGGAAAACCATACTCGAAATCGTCACATTGCAGGCGGGTATTCCTTCGTCAACACTCCTCACATCACCAAGGGTGACTTGTTCAAGAAGTCCGGACACTTGGACTTCTATGCAGACGGTATGTTCCCACCGATGCAGCTTGATGGGGAGGTCGCAGAAGATGGAACCGTCATCAAGCAGGCACAGGATTACTATGCCAAGCCGATGAACTGCCCGATGCATAACCTCATTTTCGCTTCGCGGGGTCGTTCTTACCGCGAGTTGCCACTGCGTCTTTTCGAATTCGGTACGGTTTACCGCTATGAGAAGTCCGGTGTTATTCATGGTCTGACCCGTGCTCGCGGCTTTACCCAAGATGATGCCCACATCTACTGCACCGAGGATCAGCTTGAAGACGAGCTGACCAAGGTTCTAGAGTTCATTATTTCCTTGCTGCGTGACTATGGCCTTGATGATTTCTATCTAGAGCTTTCGACCAAGGACCCGAACAAGTTCGTAGGTTCAGATGAAATTTGGGAGCGTTCAACCTCAATTTTGGAGCGCGTTGCTACCGCATCAGGCCTAGAACTTGTTCCAGACCCAGCGGGTGCAGCGTTCTACGGACCGAAGATCTCAGTGCAGGCTCGAGACGCGATTGGTCGTACCTGGCAGATGTCGACGGTACAGTTAGATTTCAACCTGCCTGAGCGTTTCGAGTTGGAGTACACTGCCTCCGACGGAACTAAGAAGCGTCCGATTATGATTCACCGTGCATTGTTCGGCTCGATCGAGCGTTTCTTTGGTGTCCTATTGGAACACTACGCAGGTGCGTTCCCAGCGTGGTTGGCGCCACAACAGGTTGTAGGAATTCCAGTTTCTGAGGACAACGTTGGACACCTGGACGATGTTGCCGCTAAGCTGCGCGCTCAAGGTCTGCGGGCTGACGTTGATACTTCTGATGATCGTATGCAGAAGAAAATACGCAATCACACGACGGGCAAGGTTCCATTTATGTTGCTTGCAGGTGCGCGCGATGTGGAAGCCGATGCCGTTTCCTTCCGTTTCCTTGACGGAACTCAAGTAAATGGCGTTGCCGTCGATGAGGCCGTGCAGATCATTTCACAGTGGGTACGTGAGCGGAATAACGCACAGCCAACTGCTGAATTGATTGAACAACGTCGCGGTTAGTCTCTAGGAACACTCAGTGGCAGAGTCCAGTTTTCGTCATGGTTCCGCACATACCAACTTTGGTTGTGCGGAACCGAGCACACCTATTGGAGACCAAAGCTCTTCTGACAGAATTTTCGTTGACAAAGGACACGGACGTCCTGACCGGTTGGAGCGATTGTGGGCACCGTTTCGGATGGCTTACATTGCACAAAAAACCACCGATCCTTTTGTTGCTGCTCCTCAAAAAAGCGACGAAGATGGCCTCATTATTGCGCGTGGTACGTATGTCTTCGCCATTTTGAATCTGTTTCCCTATAACGCAGGTCATTTGATGGTGGTTCCCTACCGCAAAGAGTGCAATTTTGAGGATTTAACAGATGCGGAAACGGCTGAGCTTACGCACTTCGTAAAGAAAGCAATTAGGGTTCTTAAGAAAGTGTCGAGTCCTGAAGGGATCAATGTCGGATTCAATTTGGGGCGCGCGGCGGGTGGTAGTGTCTCTGATCACCTGCACATGCACGTAGTGCCGCGATGGCCGGGAGATAGTAACTTTATGACGGTATTAGGAGATACCAAAGTACTGCCTCAATTATTGAAGGAGACTCGTCAGGTACTTGCGGATGCCTGGCAGGAACTGGATGCGGATGAGTCCGCACGGAAATCAAAAGTGGAGGATGAAGGTGCTTAGTGTTCATGGGCGCAAGCCGGCTGCGGTGGTGATTGAACCTGTTGCACGCTTGTTTCTCAAGTCGGGCATGAGCCCTAATTTTGTCACCGTTGTAGGTACCGTAGTTACTATCGCAATTTCAGTTATCCTTATTCCCACCGGCCACTTGTTTGCCGCCGCGGTAATCTCTGGGCTGTTTGCGGCGTTTGACATGATTGATGGCACGATGGCACGAATGCGCGGGGGTGGCACTCGCTTTGGTGCTACGTTGGACGCTACGTGCGACCGGATAACCGATGGAGCTTTATTCGGCGCAATCGTTTGGTATTTGGTCTACATCGATCATGCGCATAGAGCGACGGTGGCGGCTACTTTGATTGTCTTAGTCTCATCGCAGGTCATTTCTTATGTCAAAGCGCGTGGTGAAGCTTCTGGCTTCAAGATCGTTGGCGGTTTGGTCGAACGTCCTGAGCGGCTAATTTTAGGTTTTCTAGGCGTGGGTTTAGAAGGGCTTGGCGTGCCATACGTCCTACCCGTCTGTTTGTGGGTTCTGGCTTTTGGCTCGGTACTAACTGTGTACCAGCGGCTTAACATTGCCGCCAATAACCCAACGGCTTCTGCCGTAATCGCGCCTCCGGCAGGTGCTGCAGATTCGCAGCCGTTAAAATCGCAGTGATTCAGATCTGGAAGGATGCACCCAATTCTAGGAGCTAGGATGCGAAAACTTCGCGATTCGTTGCCACAAGTCGCTCAACAGATAAGTTCTATGGGATATAGCCTGGGTTGGACTGTCGTTAAGTGGCTACCGGCCTCGGTTGCCTCGCGGTTATTTGACCGCATTGCTGATGTTCTCGCGCGAAGGGCGGAGTTTACGTGGCAGCTGCGCCTTAACTTAGGACGCATCGTTGGGCCAGAAAACGTGACGGAAGAATTGGTTCGAAATTCATTGCGCTCCTATTTTCGCTACTGGCAAGAAGCTTTTCGGTTGCCACGAATACATAAAGATCCAATTCTGCTGGAGCAACTAGAGCGCGGAGTTGAAGGAATCGAGTATCTCGATACCTCAATTCGCGAAGGAAAAGGTGTTGTACTTGCGCTGACGCATAGCGGAAACTGGGATATGGCAGGAGTATTCCTTGTACATCACTGCGGTGCGTTTACCACTGTTGCCGAAAGACTTAAGCCAGAGAGCTTGTATACAAAATTTGTGCGATTTCGTGAATCTCTAGGATTTGAGATACTCGCGCACCAGGGAAATAAGGACCACCCGATGCAACGGCTTAGGCACGTGCTCGAGGGTGGGGGAATTGTGTGTTTGCTTTCTGAGCGTGATTTGCGCAGGACCGGCGTTGCGGTGGCCTTTTTCGGGGAGGAAGCAAACATGGCTGCAGGTCCCGCCAAACTAGCCCAACAAACCGGCGCGGCGTTGCATGCGGTTCACTGCTTTTACGCCGATGACGCTGATACAAACGCGGCTGAGAATGACAAAGCTGGGGATGACAAAAGGACATTCTCGCCTTGGAGAATCACTATCACTCCTCCGATAAAGGTAACCAATACTGCTGAAACTACTCAGAAAATAGCCAGGGAGTTTGAAAATTTCTTACGTCGCCGTCCACAGGATTGGCATATGCTGCAGCCACTGTGGAATGCGGACATCAACAGCAAACGCCAACACGAAGGTTCACAAAACCAAGAAAAGGACGTGCCGTGCGAATAGGAATTGTGTGTCCTTATTCATTTGACGAACCTGGTGGAGTTCAAGCCCATATACTTGATTTAGCGCACGTTTTTATTTCCCAAGGTCATTATGTTCGTGTTCTCGGCCCTGCTGCAGAGAACACGAAGGTCCCTGAGTTTGTGCATAAAGGTGGGAGTTCCATTCCTATCAAATACAACGGTTCCGTTGCTCGACTGTCCATGGGCCCACACGTCGCTAGAGCTGTACGGGATTTCATCACTGCTGGCAACTTTGATGTCTTGCATATCCATGAGCCGAATTCACCAAGTTTTTCCCTAGCCGCGCTACGTTTAGCGCGGGGCCCTATTGTGGCGACCTATCACGCTTCTGCTTCTCACTCGGTAGCATTGCGTCTTGCGCGACCGGTTTTGCAACCGTTGTTGGATAAGATTCGTGGCGGGATTGCTGTTTCGGAAATGGCCCGAAGGTGGCAGGTTGAGCAGTTGGGCGGGGATCCTATTCTTATTCCCAATGGGGTAGAAACAGCTCTTTTCCGTGCTGCACGGTTGGCCCATGAGGTCAGCAGCGCAGGCATTTCGTGCATTCAGCTTAGCGATGCATCAACGCCGCCTCCTATTCGCATTGCATTCTTGGGCAGACTCGATGAGCCCCGTAAGGGGCTGGGTATTTTACTCAAGGCCTTGGATTTAGTTGACCGAGACGTCGAGGTGACAGTCATTGGCGGTGGTACCCCTCGACCGCATCCAAAGGTGACGTATGTTGGGCGTGTAGACGATGAACGCAAGGCTGAGATCTTAGGTGCGTCGGATATTTATGTTGCGCCGAATACCGGCGGAGAATCATTCGGAATTGTGTTAATAGAAGCAATGGCTGCGGGATGTGCTGTTATTGCCAGCGATTTGGAGGCATTTGCTGCGGTCTGCAACATCGATTCGGCACAGCCGGCTGGGTTGATGTTCGACAATGGCAATGCTGCCGACTTGGCTGCAAAAATCACATTGCTCGTAGACGACGCCGCGCTCCGAGAAACCTTAATAGATGCAGGGGTTGCGCGTGCAGAAGAATATGATTGGGGGCAAGTCTCGGCTGCCATTATGCGAGTGTATGAGACCGTGAATGATGGTACAAAAGTCACAGTCTAACTGCGACGCATTTTTAGTTTAAGCCCCGATTCACCAGTCTCGTACTACCTAGGAAGCTAAGAGAAAGGGAAAAGATTAGGCCATGAGTGGAATCTTTTGGATCGCTTTTCTTATCCTCGCCACATGCGTAGTTATGTGGTCTTACTTCACGGCGCAACGACTTAACTCATTGCATATTCGAACTGATGCGGCGCTGGCACAGCTGCAGGCCGCGCTGGACCGTCGTGCAGCAGTTGTCGCCGCTCTACAGCCAAAGATGGCAACAGTGGCCGCTCGCGCGGAAGGGACAAGTCTCAAACCTGGACAATTGGAAAAGAGGATGGGTGTAGAGCGAGAGCTCAACGCACAATTACAGCGCGAACGAAGTAAGGCACCTAGCGGTCTGTCGCCGCTTTTGGTTGAGGCGGATACTCGAGTAAAACTAGCGCTGCGCTTTTACAATGAGGCAGTAGCTGATACCCGGGCGCTGCGGCTTCGGCCTGCAGTGAGAGCACTGCGTTTGGGGGGTACTGCTCCATTGCCCGAGTATTGCGATTATCCGTTTATGGTTGTGTGAGCCGTGGGGGCATCGGCAAGCATGCGGGTCTTAGCGCGGTGAGTAATCCGCTGATGGAGTTTTTCTGCGCGAACCTCGAATACTAACCATAAAATCCCTAATAATGCGATGACCCCGACGAGTGCGTTTCGCAATGCCAGTGCAGCATAGGGGAGGAAGTTACCGCGAGCTTCGACGATGTCAAAGTACACAAATGGAAAGATGTAGGTACCAAGAGCGGCTGCAATGACGGCTAGTCCACCAATGAATCCCAGAATGATGGTGACAATACGTCTGAACCGATTGTGGTCATATGTCCATGGTTGTCTGATAGCCACGACAAGAAGTGGACCTAACCAAATGATGTATTGCGGCGAGAAAATCTTATTGGATACCAGCAATAATGCGACCATAACCGTAAAAAAGGCCACGGTAGTTCGCGGAGTCCATCCGCCCACTATGAAGCGATAGAGGGCCCATCCAAGGGCAAACAAGACCGTGCCTAACATGAGGAAATCAGAAAAAGCGATGGCAGCTTCAACTCCGGGGCCAGCAATTTCAAAGCTTTTCGATGCGGCGTAGGAAATATCCCATTTCTCCGGTGAAAAGTATGACTGGAATACTAGATGAGTCGCAGGAACTGACTCGATCTGCAATCCGCGGACATCTTGGTAGGTTAGGGGTGAGGTTAAGCGTTCAAGGCCATTGGTGAAAAAAGTAACCGCACACAGGCCAATTCCGGCAGCAAAAAAGGAAGCTAGGCGTCCCCAGCTACGCGGAGAGGAAAACCTTCCCACTAACCCCGCGGCCAGAACACCTGGCCACAGTTTCATAGTGGTGGCAAAAGCTAACAAAGCAGACGCTAGGTAAGGCCACCGTGCCATCGCTGCGGCAGAAGCTGCAACTGTGAGGCCAGGAAATATGTCAAGGCGCATATAGAAAACTTGTCCTGCTGCGGTTCCAAACAATGCCCATAGCCATCCTGCAGCAAAGACGCGCTTTTGGCCATTGTGATTACGGAGCACCAAGGCCAGAAATAGTGCATCGAACAAGACACACATGATGACGAAAGCGATATAAAACGCGTCCAGCCGCTCACCTATGATCCACCCGAGTACTTCAACGGGCCATGTTCCTTGGTGCGGATACTCGGTCATGGTCGTCGGATCGTCGCCGAACAGCCCGAAGAAATAATAGGCGACATCTCCACGAGGGGAGTGATTAGCCAAGATGAGTAATCCGAGAACTGCGCGGGAGATAAACCATGCAGTCCAGACCGCAGGAACAGAGAAGATGACTGTCTGCCCCGTCGACGGCCGCGTGGAATAATTACTGGTCACTACTGTTCCTTTACAGAGTTGATGGTTGACTCTACGTCAACAGGTGGGCCCAAGATAAGTAAAACTCCGAATATAATACCCACCGCAAGCAGTGAAAGTAGTGACGTTTTGATGGGGTGGCGCACAATTTGTTCCAAAATCTTATCCGGCAGTGAGTTCGGAGATTCACTACCATCACGGTAGCGCCACGAACCAGTCAAAAGTTCTTTGTTATCAGCCCACAAAGCAAAGGGCAGGGCTGCACAAGGAATAATGGATACGAGCAGCCCTATCAACCCGCCCGTGGCGGACCAACGATTTTTTCTCCATAACAAGATGGTCATCAGAATGAAACACAAAAACCAAACCCATGAATGCTACCTGCGATCGGTACGAAGTGGAGTCATGGTCACCAGCGTAACGTGTTTTGGGCTCCAATCTAGAGTGGGCAATAAGTGGCGCTGACAGGAGATAACGCTTAAAAGAGATGCCTATTGCTATTTGAAGTTGTTTATGAATAAAGGTCGATGCACGAAGTGACCTTAGCAGTCCGTATAATCAGCAGATGTACGCCGAGATACAAGTTATTTTGCTTGATCCTTGGCAGCTAAATCTCCGGATTTGCTAAACAGCGAAATTCGACTTGGAAGGTAATAAATGTCAGGCCACTCTAAATGGGCAACTACCAAGCACAAGAAGGCAGCTAATGATGCCAAGCGCGGCAAAGAATTTGCCAAGCTGATTAAGAACATCGAAGTTGCTGCGCGAACAGGCGGTGGTGATCCATCGGCAAACCCTACCTTGGATGACATGATCCGCAAGGCCAAGAAGGCCTCCGTTCCAAATGACAACATTGAACGTGCGCGTAAGCGTGGTTCTGGTGAGGAAGCCGGCGGCGCGGACTGGGAATCCATTATGTACGAAGGCTACGGTCCTAACGGCGTGGCCATTCTTATTGAATGTCTGACCGACAACCGCAATCGTGCGGCAACGGAGGTTCGAACCGCCATGTCGCGTAATGGCGGTAACTTGGGCGAGTCCGGTTCCGTGTCTTATATGTTCACTCGCACGGGCGTTGCCTTAGTGAAAAAGGGCGATCTAGACATCGATGACGTATTGATGGCAGTTCTTGACGCTGGCGCAGAGGAAGTCAACGAAGAAGGCGAGTTCTTCGAGGTTTTGTGCCAGCCTACAGACCTAACCGCAGTTAAGAATGCTCTTGCTGAGGCTGAGTTTGAGATTGAAGATTCAGAGCAGGACTTCCGTGCTTCCGTGGAGGTGGCACTCAACGCGGATGATGCAAAGAAGATCTTCCGTCTTATTGACGCCTTGGAAGAATCCGATGATGTACAAAACGTCTACACCAACATGGATCTTTCTGATGAAGTGCTAGCTGAGCTTGACGCTTAGTTTGAGCTGATTCTTTTTATCGGCTCGTTAAGTTTCGCCCACCTGCATCGATGATGTCGGTGGGTTTTCTCATTTCTGCCTTAAGTGACTGCCTCCTGGCAGTGTGGCTAGTTGCCGAGTTGGTCATGTGGTAAAACAGAAATATTAGAAAGTTTGTTTGTGTAAATCAGTGTGCGGTTGCACAGGGCGGGCTGCGGTTAAACAGTGGGTAAGTCATGAATCTAGAGGGTCTGCGAGTGATGGGAATTGATCCCGGGCTCACTCGTTGTGGTCTGTCCGTGGTGCAAGCTGGAAGAGGAAGGCAGGTATTTCCTGTTTCTGTAGGCGTTGTCCGTACCCCGTCTGACGCTGATCTCACTGAGCGGCTTCTCCGGCTTTCTAATTCGGTAAATGAGTGGATGGATGAGTACCGGCCCGATGTAGTTGCAATTGAACGAATTTTTGAACGCGGGAACGTGTCCACGGTAATGCACACCGCTCACGGTGTCGGTGTTTTGGTCTTGGCGGCTGCCCAGCGGGGCATCCCTGTACACATGTACACTCCCTCGGAAGTCAAGAAGGCCATTTCCGGTAATGGTCGCGCGGACAAGAAGCAAATGACTGCCATGATCACACGCATTCTTGGTCTTTCGGAAGCCCCGAAGCCTGCCGATGCCGCCGATGCCCTCGCGCTAGCTGTGTGCCATTGCTGGCGCGCCCCACTTATCGCGAGGGCGCGAGACGCGCAGGTGAGCGGTTGGTGAGTTTTTGAATTTTTGGTGTTGAGAGTAAGAAACTGATGGATATAGGCGAAGAGTAGTAGGAGAGATAAGAAATGATCGTGTCATTGCGGGGGGAAGTAATAGACATCGCCTTAGATTCAGCTGTCATTGAGTGCGGGGGAATAGGCTATAAGTTTCTTGCTACGCCTCAAACCTTGGGGCAGTTGCATCGCGGTGAGCAAGCACTGATGTTAACGTCAATGGTGGTCAAAGACGATGGCATGACCTTATACGGATTTACTTCGCCCGAAGACCGGGGAATGTTTCACCGTTTACAGTCAGTAAGCGGACTTGGGCCGAAGTTGGCTTTGGCCTCTCTTTCATTATTTAGCGCAGATGAATTAGCCATAGCAGTTACCGAAGGTGACACAAAAAAGCTGCAGCGGATCGCAGGTGTGGGCAAGCGCATGGCGGAACGTATGGCATTAGAGCTAAGAGATAAAGTCAAGGAATACCTGCCAGCGGCTACGTCTCTAGGAGAAAATGGGCAGCCACTGGGCGGTGGCCAGTCAGTGGCCCATCTTCCTATAGTGGACACCGTAATTGAGGCGTTAGTGGGGCTCGGGTTTGTTGAAAAGACAGCCCGACCTGTCGTCGAAGGAATCGTAGCGCAAGCACCCGAATCGCAGTCGCTCGATACCGCTACGGTCCTTCGTGCGGCGCTTTCCTCATTAAGCCGCGGCAAATAGGGTATGCGGAGGTAAACACACGAGATGTCGGACATCGAAAAAACTGAGTTCCAACTTCCGCCACACCTTACCGGAGCAAGTCCTCAACATAACGAGGACACAAGTGCGACAGCGTTGGCGGGGGAGCACGATATTGAAAGATCTCTGCGCCCGAAAAGTATCGATGAGTTTATCGGGCAGCCCAAGGTGCGTGAGCAGCTGTCATTAGTGCTTACCGGTGCTCGTAATCGCGGAGTCACTCCGGATCACGTTTTGCTGTCGGGACCACCTGGCTTGGGAAAAACCACGATGGCGATGATCATTGCGCAGGAATTGGGAACGAGTCTGCGGATGACGTCGGGTCCGGCGCTCGAGCGCGCCGGTGACCTAGCCGCCATGCTTTCCAATTTGATGGAAGGTGACGTACTCTTCATCGATGAGATCCACCGAATTGCCCGTCCTGCAGAGGAAATGCTGTACATGGCAATGGAAGATTTTCGCATCGATGTCATAGTCGGAAAAGGGCCGGGCGCGACATCCATCCCGCTGGAGATTCCGCCTTTTACACTGGTTGGTGCCACTACACGCGCCGGAATGCTGACCGGTCCTTTGCGTGACAGGTTCGGTTTTACTGCACAAATGGAGTATTACAATACCGCTGACTTGACTAAGGTCATTGTGCGCGCGGCGCGGATCTTAGGTGTCACAATTGATGATGATGCTGCAGTAGAAATTGGTTCACGTTCGCGGGGAACTCCGAGAATTGCTAACCGACTTTTACGGCGTGTCCGTGACTTTGCGGAAGTACATGGTTCGGGTCACGTCGATATGGAAGCAGCTCAAGGTGCTTTGGACGTTTTTGACGTGGACAATCTAGGCCTTGACCGCTTGGACAGAGCAGTTTTGGAAAACCTCATCCGCGGTCACAATGGTGGGCCAGTTGGGGTTAACACCTTAGCTATTGCCGTCGGTGAGGAGCCATCGACCGTGGAAGAAGTGTGCGAACCCTACCTGGTGCGTGCGGGAATGATCACGCGTACGAGTAGAGGACGAGTAGCCACGCGTGCTGCCTGGGATCACCTAGGCATAGTTCCTCCCGAGCATGTCCAAGGCCTGTTCTAGTCCGCAATTGATTTAATGTGGGTTCGAATATTGCTCATTTATCTGGCAGTATAGGAATAATTATGGAGATTTTTCTACTTGCGGTTTTATTAGTTCTTTTCCTTTTGCCTGGGCTATTGATGTCACGTCGGCAGCGTCAGCAACAGCGGGAGATCGCTTCATTTCAACAAAACCTCGAAGTCGGTCAACGGGTTATTACCGCTGGTGGGCTTCATGGTTCGGTGGTAGCGGTAACGGAAAAAGATGTTGAACTAGAAATCGCACCGGGAACGGTTGCAGTCTTTGACAAGCTAGGTATTTTGCGAAGCGCAGAAGGCTAAAACATATTTGACGTCAACCGCCTGCGTAGGTGTTGACCTGCGGCACGCAGCGTCATGCTTTAACGCAGGTGGGTTTTCTTTTTGCTCACCCTACTAGGGAAATCAGCTGGGGATGACGTACGATGATGGATCGTGTTTAGTACCGAGAACTAATTGGTAGACGTTTTTGGCCCGTACACTAATTAAATGCTTGTGAGGTGAACAATTCGTTTCACCTAAGAGATTTTGACAATGACTTGAGTGGGAGAAAACTTTGATGGCTCCTCAACGCGGAACAGTTGGCAGCACGAGTAGGACATGGCCCAAGCGTGCGTTAGGTTTATTTGCGATTTTGATAATCGCTTTGTATGCATTGGTGTTTTTTACCGGTGACCGCAGTTTAAGCCCCAAGCTTGGTATTGATCTGCAGGGCGGAACCCGCGTTACCCTTGTTCCGCAAGGTGCGGATCCAACGCCCGAACAACTCGCGCAAGCTCGTACTATTTTGGAGCAGCGCGTCAATGGTATGGGTGTGTCAGGCGCGGAGGTCGTGACCAACGGCAACACACTTGTAATCACAGTACCGGGTGAAGACACCTCACAAGCGCAAGCAGTGGGACAGACCTCGCAGTTGCTCTTCCGACCAGTCGCGCAGCAACCTATGCCCGACATGGCCAAAATTATGGATTCCATAGAGGAAATGGCGAACCGTTGGGTTGAATACTCAGTCATTACTGAGGAGCAAGCAAATAGCTCGATGGAGCAGATTAACAACGCGGTAAACCAGCAACAAGAAGCAACCCAAGATGACAACTCACAACAGTCATCCGCTAAGGATGCTCCTAAAGTAACCGCAAAGCCTTTGCCAGAGCCAGCGAACTCACTGGAACAGGCCGATCGTCGTGAAGCTACTGCTGAATTGCTCCGCGCTGACCGTCAATCGTCTGACCCTACGACCCAAGCTGCTGCGCTTTCTTTGCTGCAGTGTACTGGTGAAACTGACCCACTAGCCGGTTCAGATGATCCCGCGTTGCCGTTTGTCACCTGTGATTATTCTGCAGGTATTCCATACTTGCTTAGCCCTGCACCATTGCTCAATGGTGTTGAAGATCCCAACGGTGCTCGATTGACGGGTAATGAGATTGATACCGACTCGCAAATCAACGGCGGTATCAATCCACAGACCGGTCAGATGGAAGTCTCTTTCGCCTTTAAGACTGGTGATGGCCCCAGTGGTTCCCAGACGTGGGCCAACTTGACTCAGGAATACCTACAGCGCCAAGTAGCAATCACGTTGGACTCTGCTATTATTTCTGCTCCTGTCATCCAAGGTGCTACTCCATATGGCTCTGCTACGTCCGTTACGGGTCAATTTACGCAAGAAGAAGCACAGACCTTAGCGAACAACTTGCGTTACGGTGCATTGCCTTTGTCGTTTGTCGGCGAAGATGGCGAGCCCGGAGGAACCACCGATATTGTTCCGCCATCATTGGGACAGACCGCACTTAATGCTGGTTTGCTTGCAGGTCTCGTTGGCTTCATTCTGGTTGCTTTGTACTCAGTTATTTATTTCCGTGCCCTATCCGCAATCTCCATGGTGACCTTGTTTGCCGCGTTGATTCTGACTTATGGCGCGATCATCTTGTTAGGTCGTTGGGTGGGATACTCCCTAGACTTGTCTGGTGTTGCCGGTTTGGTGATCGGTGTCGGCGCTACTGCAGACTCGTTCGTTGTTTACTACGAGCGCATCAAGGACGAGCTGCTCGATGGGCGTACTTTCCGCTCCGCTGCGACGAAGGCATGGGAGCGCGCTCGGTCGACAATTGTGACCGGTAATGCTGTGACACTTATCGGCTCCGTCGTTGTTTACATCCTTGCCGTCGGAGAGGTCAAGGGCTTTGCTTTTACAATGGGCCTGACCACGCTGTTTGACTTGGTAGTTTCGTTCCTTGTGATGGCTCCGTTAATGCAGCTTGCTGCACGACGACCTGCATTCGCCCGTCCAGCGATGAACGGGTTGGGTGGCATCTTCGCCCTCGTTGCAGAACGCCGTGCTCAAACTCAGCAATCTGAGATTGCCACAGAAAACCGTGGTGATGAGACTTCAAATAATGTGCCGGAAACTCGTGAAGGAATCTTCCTGACCGATGACGCGAAGGGCGAGGAGAATTAACCATGACTTCCACACAGAAAATTTCAAAGCTTGATCGTCTGTACTCGGACGAGGGCGGATTCGACTTCGTCGGACGTAGCAAGCTCTGGTACGGGATTACCGTAGGTTTGCTCGTGCTTTCCCTGGCCGCGATCTTGATTCGTGGTTTCTCAATGTCAATTGACTTTGAGGGAGGAACCAAGCTTAATCTTCCAGCACGCGACCTTGACCCAGTTGCTGTTGAACAGGTTTTTGCCGACGCAACAGGTGTTCAACCTGAATTAGTACAGGTTGTCGGTGCTGGTAGTGCAGCTACGCTTGAAATCGATTCTCAACTGCTAAGCCAGGACCAAGTTGATGCCGCACGTTTGGCAATTTATGAGGAGTTTCAGCCTGTCGACGAGCAGGGCAAGCCGTCTCCTGATGCTGTAGGTACTTCAACCGTTTCTGAGTCTTGGGGCTCTACAATTACCAAGCGCATGGTTATCTCTATGTTAGTATTCCTTGCGCTCGCGACTGCATACGTAGCTTTCCGCTTGCGGCGAGAAATGGCTATTGCTGCAATCCTCGCGCTGATTGCTGATGGCGTTATTATCGGCGGTATTTATGCCTTGTTTGGTCTGGAAGTTTCACCAGCCGTCATCATCGGCCTGCTGACTGTTTTGACATTTTCTATCTATGACTCAGTGATCGTATTCGACAAAGTAAATGAGAATACAGAAGGCATTACTGGCCAGCGTAAATATACCTATGGTGAGCAAGCTAACCTCGCTATAAATCAGACGGTTATGCGTTCCATTTCAACTTCGGTGATTTCGGCGTTGCCAATTATCGCCTTGTTCGTCGTTGCAGTGTGGATGATGGGTATTGGCACGTTGCGTGACTTGGCTATCATTCAGCTAATTGGTGTCATCGAGGGAATCTTCTCTTCGTTATTCTTGGCTTCGCCACTGGTGGTGACCCTAATGAATCGACGCAAGAACATTAAAGAACACAACCAACTGGTGGCAGCATTTCGTAGCGGGAAGGAATCTGCATTGGGTGCAGAGACGAAGACTGCAGCAGAAGCTGAAACCAAGCGCACCGTTGAAACACCACACACGACGACCGGTGCCACTTGGCGCCCTGGGCGCTAATCGCATTCCGCTAAGAACGACACACCGTGAGTTACACGCCGGCACGCTATAGGCGGGAGACAGGTATGAACGCTAAGAGATCCAAACAAATACTGATGTCGGTAATCATGATTGGATCGATGGCTTTTGTGGGGTGCTCTACTTCAGCAAGCGACTCCAACGCCGAGCGCTCCGGCGACCTTGCAACGTCTGATTATTATGGCTATCTTGCTAATTCTGAACTGATTACCACCAATGGTGGATCGGCATTTGGCATTGCAGCAGTAGCACCGCAGCTTTCGGGACGGTTGTACCCAGGGGCTTTTGTCCCCGGCCCGACGGGGCAGTTCGTCCCCAACACGGATCTGTTGAAGACAGAATCTACAACTCAGATGACTGAGAATGGGGAGCAGCTCAGCGTTTTATACACGATTTCAGAAAAGGCTACATTTTCAGATGGTGAACCCGTAACCTGTGTAGATTTTCTGCTAGCTGCTAAAGCAGGGCAATTCAGTGAGCTTTTCGGTTCCAAAATACCTTTGACTAACACCATCGAATCTCTGGCGTGTGCTGCTGATAACAAGAGATTTTTGGTGAAGTTCTTGCCAGGCCAAGGGGCTCGCTGGCAGTATCTATTTGGTCCTGGAACCGTACTACCTGCGCACAAAATTGCACAGCGCACCGGATTGACCATGTCACAGTTTGTAGAGGCTCTCTACAGCGGCGATGCGGAGTCATTGGATGAGATCGCGCACGTATGGCGCTATGGATTTGGTCTAGGGAAATTCGATTCTGACCTACAGGTATCTTATGGCCCATTTGTGATCGAAGCCGTGGGCGAACAAGGCGAGGTATTGCTGGCGCGTAATGATTCGTATTACGGTGAGCCAGCCCAGCTGGATAAGATTGTTATTTGGCCCAGTACAGCTGATGTTTCCGCTGTGGTGGCGCAAGGTAATTTGAAATTGGCAGATTCTCCAGTTGCGGATCCGGACTGGTTTGACGCTGAATCTATGTCAGCGCTGTACGATGTCACAACTGCCGTCGGTGATATGACCGACTCTTTGCTCTTTTCTGATTATGGCTCTTTGAGCGAGCCGTGGGCTCGGCAGGCTTTTTCGGCTTGTATAGATCAAGAGCAGATGGCGCAGATTTCGTCGTCAATATCGGGAGTTGAGGTTCCAGCTGTCTATGTTCACTCGGTGCCCAATACAGACCCCTTGGCTCGTCCGCTTACCAACGCAGGCTCGGCCTACCGCGGAATAGACCTTGCTTCAGCGTCGGCATTGTGGGGCACCACGGTGAGGATTGGTTACCTTGGTCCAAACAAGCGCCTAGCTGCGATGGTAGAGAAAATGCGCGCGACGTGCGCTGAGGCTGGAATTGCAATCGAGGATGTTTCTGCAGCCAATATGTCGCCTGCCTTGCTTAATCTTGATGAAGAAACGTGGACGTCTTCAGCTGATGTTTTTCTTGGGCCAATAGATCCCCGTATGGAGTACGGCAATGCCTCGGTTCGCATTTCTGCGGTTGAGGAGCTGCGACAAACTGAACAGAATCTATGGGAACAGATGCCAGCTCTTCCTCTCGCTGCCGAACCCCATACGTTTTTCATTGCTCGTGGGGTAGCCAATGCGGTTATCTACACTGGTCCGTCTGGCTTGGGATGGAACATGGACCGTTGGATAATTGATGACAATGAGGCCTTCCATACGTCGGCTAATTCCGCTGCGACTAAGTCTTAGCTACTCAATAAAGATGAAGGAAATTTCGTGACACACAGCGCACCTACGTATTCATCCGCTGCAGAAGCGATTGCGGCTCATATCCGCTACGTTCCAGATTTTCCTGAAAAGGGAATTCTATTTGAGGACTTGACACCGGTATTTGCTGATCCGGCCGCTTTCCGTGCGGTCATTGACGGCCTAGCAGACAGGTGCCGCGCCATGGAAGCCGACATCATCGGTGGCTTGGACGCTCGTGGATTCCTACTGGGCTCAGCTGTTGCTTATAAACTTGGTTTGGGAGTGCTGGCGGTGCGAAAAGCAGGCAAACTGCCCCCGCCGGTCGTATCCCAAGAGTACAAACTGGAGTATGGAACTGCTGCCCTTGAGATCCCGCTTGGGGATCCGGATCTCCACGGCAAGAAGATTGTTTTGGTTGATGACGTCTTAGCTACAGGCGGAACCTTGGCAGCAGCTCAAAGCCTTTTGCGGGAGGCCGGAGCCGATGTTGTTGGGCACGTCGTCGTGTTAGAGGTCGAAGGCCTAGGAGGTCGCGAAAAGCTTGGCGATGTCCCCGTGGCAGTGCTGAATGCCGCAGGTGAATAGAACACGCTAAACTTAACTCATTATCCAAAATGACATTGGTTCATCGGCAAGCTTCTTGCGTGAGACTGCTTGCAGCGTGATGAGACGATGCGGAAATGAGAAAGGGCGGATATGACCAACCCTCGCTCGGCAAAGCGTCCGACAAGTAGTGGAGTTCGCAGCATGTCTGCGCGGTTGGCCCGATCCCTTACCGGAGGCCGCGTAAAAGTACCGCAAGTGCTCGATCCACTGCTGTCGATTCACCGGCAGTTTCATCCGCGTGCCGATGTTGAACTTCTAAGCAACGCCTATGCAACAGCCGAGCGCTTGCACGAGGGGGTATTCCGGAAGTCTGGTGAGCCCTACATCACGCACCCGCTGGCGGTGGCAACAATTGCAGCTGAGATAGGTATGGATACCACAACGGTGGTAGCGGCTTTGCTACACGACACTGTGGAAGATACCGATTACTCATTAGAGGATTTGACCCGTGATTTCGGTCCGGAAGTTGCTCGCCTAGTCGACGGCGTCACCAAATTGGACAAGGTTGCACTCGGTGCTGCCGCTGAGGCGGAGACCATCCGCAAGATGATTGTGGCGATGGCAAAGGACCCTCGTGTCTTGGTAATTAAAGTGGCTGACCGGCTACATAACATGCGGACGATGCGTTTTTTGCCTCCGGAAAAACAGGCGAAGAAAGCCCGCCAGACTCTCGATGTGATTGCGCCTTTGGCGCATCGATTGGGAATGGCCAACGTCAAATGGGAGCTGGAGGATCTTTCCTTCGCCATTTTGTATCCCAAGAAATACGACGAGATTGTTCGCATGGTGGCAGACCGTGCTCCATCTCGCGACCGCGCGCTAAAAGAGGTCATTGGCCAGGTGAGCGCCGCGTTGAGGGACAATGGAATCTCGGCAGAGGTTATGGGGCGCCCGAAGCATTATTGGTCGATTTACCAAAAAATGATTGTTCGCGGCCGAGATTTCGCAGAGATCTTTGATCTTGTAGGCATCCGTGTACTGGTTGACGATGTAAACAGTTGCTACGCCGCTATTGGTGTGGTGCACTCGCAGTTCCAAGCGGTACCAGGGCGATTTAAAGATTATATTTCTTCTCCGCGTTTCGGGGTATATCAGTCTCTTCATACAACGGTGTTAGCAGGGGAGTCGACCCTTGAGGTGCAAGTTCGAACCCATGAGATGCACTACAACGCTGAGTACGGCGTGGCAGCGCACTGGCGCTACAAAGAGCTCAAGGGAAAGAACTCAGGTAACAGCGAAGAAGTTGACCAAATGGCGTGGATGCGCCAGCTTCTGGATTGGCAGAAAGAAGCAGCCGATCCCAACGAGTTTTTGGACTCTTTGCGCTACGATTTAACGTCGCAACAAATATTTGCCTTCACTCCTAAGGGCGATGTCATCACGTTACCCGCAAATTCCACCCCAGTAGACTTCGCTTATGCAGTCCATACTGAGGTTGGTCATAGGTGTATTGGTGCCAAAGTCAATGGCAAATTGGTTGCTTTGGAGTCCACGCTGAAATCAGGCGATAAGGTTGAGGTTTTTACCTCCAAGGATACGAATGCTGGGCCGTCTCGCGACTGGTTAGATTTCCTGGTTTCGCCTCGAGCAAAGGCCAAAGTTCGGCAATGGTTTGCTAAGGAACGGCGAGAAGAGCATCTCGAACACGGCCGCGATCTGCTTGCAACAGAAGTGCAGCGTGGGGGCCTTCCGATGCACCGCCTGTTCACTGCATCTTCGATGAAGCAGGTCGCAGAGCAGCTACATTATGCAGATGTCGATGCTCTCTATACGGCGATTGGCGCGGGACATGTTTCAGCGCACCATGTAGCAAACCAGCTTATGGCTTTGTTCGGTGACCAAGATGACGCGGTCGAAGTGCTTACTGCACGTACACCGCTATCGGAGTTGGAATCATCGCGGATTCAATCCACTGCAGATTCTTCTTCCGGCACCGGCATCCTTGTTGAAGGCAGTCCTGACGTACTGGCTAAATTGGCAAAGTGTTGCCAGCCGGTTCCGGGCGATGAGATTTTCGGATTTGTCACCCGTGGCGGTGGTGTTTCGGTACACCGAAAGGACTGCCCGAATTCAGAAAAACTCAAAGAAGAACACGAGCGGATGATGCGCGTGGAGTGGGCCAACGGCAAGTCCTCGGCTGGGGCCTTTTCCGCGACCGTTCAATTGGAAGCGATTGACAGGCAAGGCTTGTTATTTGAGCTCACGAAGATTTTCAGTGAATCGAAGCTTAACGTCATGACCATGCGCTCTACGCGTAGCGATGATCATATTGCGACCGTTACGTTTTCCTTCTCCGTGTCCGACACCAAGCAGCTTGGTTCTTTGATGACAACTTTGCGCAATACCGAGGGCGTCTTCGATGTGTACCGTGTGACTGGATAGTGCGGTGTTCATGGCTTGACCCTTAATCTTCGATTTTAAATACATGAGTTGTAGATTAAAGCGCAATTAACGTGAAGGTGATGGCGTTTCTCAGTAGAAATCTTGCCCTGCAAGGAGAGTTCACAGGCGGTAGTGGCAGGCCTTTTTCTTCCATTCGTTGTCTTCATCGTTGCCACTACTGGCATTGCAACTCAGTTCGTTGGTGTATTGCCTGCAAGTATTAAGTCTCTGGTGGAGTCAACTCGTCAACAGTGTGGAGCTGCAACGGGAATCAAGCTGTAACTAGGCTACTAAAACTAAGAGTTGATACCAGCCAGATAGTTCTAGTGGAACCTGAGGCCGTACATCCGCAGTGGGGTGTGCGGCATTTTCGCTGTTACAAGCGTTTTTCTTTATCAGTCCAGTGGAAGCTATGGCGTAGACTCAGACAAATGAATTTCATTGATGCAGTGTGGGAATCAGCCCATGAACAGCTAACCATAGCGCCGGCTCGCATACCTGTGGTAGTCGCGGCTGCTGTCTTGATTTATCTATCGTTTCTAGTGCTAATAAAAGTTTTTGGCTCGCGGGTCCTAACGTCGCTGTCAGCGTCAGACGCCATCATCATCTTCATGTTCGGTTCGGTGGCTGGCCGTGTTATTGTTGGTCACCCTCCAACCCTCGCCGCCGGCGTTATTGCTTTGACCACCTTGATCACGCTTGAGGCTTTCTTTGGCTCTCTGCGTCGCCATGGTGGTCTAGGTCGCGTCATCGACCGTGAGCCTGTTCTTTTGATATCTAACGGTGAAGTTGTAGATGAAAATGTGAAATCTGCACACGTCAGCCCGTCTGATATTCGCAGTTCGATTCGCAGAGCAGGGTTAGGCTCATACACCGATGTACAAGCAATGGTTCTAGAGGCTTCAGGGCATATTTCAGTGCTACGCAATGGGTCACAGCTTGATCCCGAACTATTCAACGATGTTCGCGGTGCTAGCAGATTACGCGGTGAGTAATTGCTCCGAATACACACGTGTTGGTGAATAAAAAAACACCGCTGCTTCCCCCAGC
This sequence comes from Corynebacterium sp., assembly GCA_034091885.1. Lineage (GTDB taxonomy): Bacteria > Actinomycetota > Actinomycetes > Mycobacteriales > Mycobacteriaceae > Corynebacterium. The sequence goes on along the minus strand of JAXFXA010000083.1, from coordinate 28,811 downwards.
TATATTGAGGGGAGCAGCGGCAAAAGCTAAATTGCTTTAGCGAGCACCTGGAAGCTGCAGGTTGGACAGCTGATCCATGGTGCGAATCATCGAGGTGATGATGTTGATTCAAGCGGTGAATTCACTCGGATCCAGCTTGCCTTCATCATTAGTGGAGCCTGCGAAGAGCTCATAGATGAAGGAGTTCTCGTCGGAGGAGCTGGAGGCAGAACCGTTATCTGCGACCTGTTCCTGTGCACCAGCAATGGAGGTGCCGCCGAAAGCAACTGCAGCGGCGGTAGCGGTAGCGATGAGCGCCTTGCGCGTAAACATAGCCATGTACATTCCTTAAGTTAATTGGGAAATTCTAGTGTGAACAAAAAGGCTGTTCACCCTATGCTAACAGCTAGGTGAACAGCCCCTTGGTGGAAGCTAGTTAAACTAACTTTCCTTGTGCGTTCTTACTTGAACAGCTTCATGTTGCGGTTCACGAAAGTGAACAGGGTGCCCAGCGCGCCGAGGATAGCGGTGAATACGGAGATCCAAGCGGTGATTTCCTTAGGCTCTACCTTGGAGGAATCGCCAGAGGAAAGAGCGGAAGAGGTGTCCTTTTCCTCTGCAGGCTTTGAGGTTGAAGTGGACGTCGAAGTAGAAGTGGTCGACGTAGTAGTAGGCGTAGGCGTATCGGTCGGATCAACTGCGGTAGCAACGGAGGTACCTGCGAATGCAACTGCAACAGCGGTTGCGCCGGCAATGAGAGCCTTGCGGGTGAAAAGCTTCATGTGGATGAATCCCTTCGGATTAAGAGTTCTAATAGACTTCGCTAAGATTAATGTGCTTTGCAATCTTTTGCAAGACAAGTTTCAAAATCAACTAAGAACGTGATGACAAACACCTTAAAGTTGTTTGTGCACCGTATGGGCGTCGATGTCGTTGGTCTCGCCCTGAATGGGAATGCGTAGGGAGCAAGTCCCTACGCATTCTTTGTTTTTCTTAGAGAAGCTATGTTGACAACTTGTTGCGTATGTTAAACAAGTTACTTATGTGACTGATGTGACGGTTTAGACCTTGACTTTTGCCGATTCAATCTTGATTTCTTCGGCAGGGGCACCATCGCTGGCGCCGCCTTCAATTCCGATGGCAGCGATTTTGTCCAGGGTATCCAAGCCATCAGCCGTCACGTTGCCAAAGTATGTGTACAGCGGAGGCAGCATGGAATCGGCGTAGTTCAAGAAGAACTGAGATCCATTGGTGTCTTGACCAGCGTTGGCCATCGCAACAGATCCGCGAGGGTAGACGACAGGGGAGTTCAAGTCAGTTGCTTCATCGGTGGGGTATTCATTGGCAAACTGGAAGCCAGGCCCGCCCGCACCACTGCCGGTAGGGTCACCGCACTGCAAGACAGCCAGTCCGCCGGAAGTCATACGGTGGCAGATGGTGTCATCGTAGTAGCCTTGCTTGGCTAGGGATTCGATTGCGTTAACCGTACATGGGGCGGCAGCGCGGTCCATCTCAACAGGGATTGCGCCTTGGGTGGTGTTAAATGTGACTGTTACGACTCCCTGCGTGGAAATGTCCTTTCCTTGTGGGGCCTTCGCATCACTAGATTTACCCGAATCCGCTGGGTACTCGCATTGGACCGACGCTGGCAACGCCGTTGCACGAGAACCGGACAATGCTTCGGCTTGAGGCGTCTCGGTAGGGGTATCAACGATGGTCGTACTGGGGTCGTTTTGGGCGACATTGTCGGACTCATCGCGAGTGGCCATAAACCACATGCCGCCTACCAAGCTGACGATGGCTAGGGCAGAGACAGCAACGACGCCGAGCGGGCGGCTCTTTTCTTTGCGGTCACGTGACTTGATCTCACGGTTGAGGTTCTTGAGCGCTTCTTCACCACGCTGTTGATTGTTTGGCACCTTCGGGTCCTTTACTTAAATCTCTAGAGACATTGTCGGCTAAGGGTCGCGCCTATTCTATCGCGTGATGTTTGGCTAATAGAAGATGCCATGGCAGAGATGATCGTAAATCGGTACGCTTGGGGAGTATGGCAAACATAACTTTCCAAAACGAACCCGCAAACACTGTTGGTAACCTCCCTAACGTAGGAGACCAACTTCCTGACTTCACCTTGGTTGGAACCGACCTTAGCGATGTAAAGCTATCCGATTTTTCCGGTAAGCGTGTCGTATTGTCACTGTTCCCATCAATTGACACTGGCGTGTGCCAGGCGCAGGCGCGTCACTTTAACGAAGAGGCGACCAAACTTGCAGACACTGTAGTTGTCTACGTCTCTAAGGACTTGCCGTTCGCACTCGAGCGGTTTTGTGCCGCTGAAGGATTGGACAATGTAATCGCTGCCTCCGCCTTCCGTTCGTCCTTTGGGGAGGATTTCGGTGCAACCCTTGCTGATTCACCTCTCGAAGGTTTGCTCGCTCGCGGCGTTGTGGTGACAGATGAAAACCACAAGGTGGTCTACGCCAAGTTCGTTGAAGAAGTAACCGATGAACCCGACTACGATGAAGCACTCGCAGCGTTAAAGTAGTTCCTTCATCGGCAGCACTGCTGCGTCTGAGATCTAGAACTTAGTCGCCGGTCTGCTGCAAAACACATGCTTCCGGGCTATCGCTCGGGAGCATTTTTGATTGTCGCCTTTTTAATCTAAACCGCTAGAGTATGTGTATGCAGATTTTAGGGTTCTCAGCAGGGCCATACAAGACCAATACCTATGTCATGGCAAACGACGAGCACGCTGTAGTCGTTGATCCGGGCATGCATACTGCGGCCAAGATTGAGGAGATACTCGCTACACGGGAGTTGAGCCTGGAGGGAATCGTTCTCACCCACGGGCACATCGACCATACGCGCGATGCTGGCGACCTTGCGCTGAAGCATTCCGTTCCTGTTTACATTCATCCTGAGGATGCGTTTATGCTCAAAAACGGCGAGGGCGTTTCGGAGCAGTCTCAGGTACTATTCGATGCTTCTAATATGACTCCAATTTCAGATCTGCGTGAACTATCTGCGGACTTACCTCTGAAAGTTCTGGGTACATCGTTTAGCGTATTGCATTGCCCTGGACATTCGCCGGGCTCAGTCATCATTGTTGGTGACGAATTCGCAATAACTGGAGACGTTTTATTCAAAGGATCCATCGGCCGCACCGATCTTCCCCAATCGAGCCCGCAAGCTATGCGCGAAAGCCTAGCTGGACCTGTGAAGACACTCGAGGATTCGCTGGCTCTCCTGCCAGGACACGGTCCTACCACCACAATGAGATCCGAGAGGCAGACCAATCCATTTCTCACCGGTGTAGCCGATGTAGTCTAGTACCTGTGAATAATAAGAAGCAGTTTCGAGCATTGTCCGCACCCAAGGGTGTTCCAGATTATGTGCCGCCGCAATCGGCAACGTTTTATGCAGTACGCCAGACGCTTGTCGATGAAGCCCATCGTGCAGGCTATGGCCACATCGAACTGCCGATTTTCGAAGACACGACATTGTTTGCCCGCGGTGTGGGTGAGTCAACTGACGTTGTATCCAAAGAAATGTATACCTTCGCGGACCGTGGCGAGCGCAGTGTAACCTTGCGCCCAGAAGGAACTGCTGGTGTGATGCGCGCGGTGATTGAACACAATCTTGACCGCGGGCAATTGCCGGTAAAACTGGCTTACTACGGACCCTTTTTCCGCTACGAGCGCCCACAAGCGGGCCGCTATAGGCAGCTCCAGCAGGTGGGCATAGAGGCAATTGGCGTCGATGATCCAGCGTTGGACGCTGAGGTAATTGCTCTGGCAGACCGCAGTTTCCGTGCACTGGGTTTGGATGGCTTTAGATTAGAACTTACTTCTCTGGGCTGTAATAGCTGCCGGCCTGTGTATCGGGAGAAGCTTCAAGAGTTCTTGTTCAAACTTGATTTGGATGAGGAAACTCGTCGTCGTGCGGAGATTAACCCACTTCGTGTCTTAGACGATAAGCGTCCAGAGATGCAGGCAGCAACGGCTGACGCCCCACTCATGTTGGATTATCTGTGTGATGACTGCCGTAAGCACTTTGAGTCGGTCTGTGGTTTGTTGGATGCGATGGGCGTGGACTACGTCATTAATCCACGTATGGTGCGTGGGTTGGACTACTACACCAAGACCTGCTTTGAATTTGTGCACGATGGACTGGGTGCACAATCGGGCATTGGTGGCGGAGGACGCTATGACGGCTTGATGGCGCAGCTGGGTGGTCAGGAGCTTTCAGGTATCGGTTTTGGTCTAGGCGTTGACCGTGCAATCTTGGCCCTGGAAGCAGAAGGAAAAACCATTCCTGGTGCTGATGAACGTGTCACTGTCTATGGTGTGGCCCTAGGCGGTGCGGCAAAAACCGCTATGGTCAGTGTCATTAATGACCTGCGAAAGGCGGGTATTTCTGCCGACATGTCTTACGGCGGCAGGGGATTGAAAGGTGCGATGAAAGGTGCAGACCGTGCCGGTGCTCGGTTCGCCCTTGTGCTCGGAGACCAAGAGCTGGAATCGGGGACAATTGCCCTGAAAAACCTCGGCGAACACAGCCAAGAGGATATTCGCATAACCGACATCGTCGCTGAACTGCGCGGCCGGCTTAGCAATTAAGACTGATAGCGGTCGCGCAGGTACTGTGGTTTAACATTCGACTTGAGAGACGGACAATCCCAGGGTGCGGGCGAGTCCTCCCAAGGATGTTTCCTTATACTTGTTGTGCATGTCGCGCCCGGTCTCTGCCATCGTTGTGATGGCTGCATCTAAGCTGACGTGGTGACTTCCCTCACCGACGCGCGCTAATCGCGCAGCATTAATTGCTTTCACTGCGCCAATGGCGTTGCGCTCAATGCAAGGGATCTGGACAAGCCCGCCCACTGGATCGCAGGTCAGTCCCAAGTTGTGTTCTAAAGCAATCTCGGCTGCGTTTTCTACCTGTGCGGGGGAAGCGCCCATTATTTCAGCCAGACCTGCCGCAGCCATAGCGGAAGCAGAGCCCACTTCTCCTTGGCACCCAACTTCTGCTCCGGAGATTGAAGCATTTTGCTTAATGATCATCCCGATGGCACCTGCAGTGAGCAAGAAACGACGTGCGCTCGTGCGAGAAAAAGCAGACTGGAAATCGCGGGCATAGTGCAGCACCGCTGGGATGATGCCACAGGCACCATTGGTCGGTGCTGTTACTACTCGACCGCCGGCAGCATTTTGTTCATTGACGGCCAATGCATAGAGGTTTACCCATTCCATGGCGGAAAAACCGCAGGATCCATCTTCTTTATTGGCTAGTAATCTTTGATAGAGCTTAGGCGCTCGGCGCTGGACGCTGAGTCCGCCAGGTAGTATGCCTTCAGAGGCTATGCCGTCTGTGACGCACTCCTTCATCACATCCCATACCGCGTCTAGATGCCGGAAAACAAAGTCAACACCGCCCTTATTGTGATGCAGTGCTTCCTCGTTGGCCAACATGATTTCCCAGATCGCCTTGTCACGTTTGTCACAAAGAGTTAAGAGTTCAGCGGCACTGGAAAAGACATAAGGAACTGCGATTTCCTGTGAGGCTGCGGCCATTCCGGCAGGAACCTCGGCGGTGGCTTTTACTTCAGACTCGAGTTCAGCCCGCGTCAACACAAACCCGCCACCCACGGAGAAGAACTCGGCATCGGTAGCTATTGCGTCACCTTCAGCATCCCACGCACTGAAAATCAGACAATTGGGGTGCGCTGCCACCGGTGTGCTATCAAATGTGATGTCGTAGGTGCACGGGTGCGATGGTGGAATTTTTCCTCCGGCGACCTCGCCCTGGCTGGGAACAATGCTTCCCGATGCCGGAGGAGCATCGAGAGGCACATCGAGTGGTGACCAACCTGCAAGTCCCAGAAGAACCGCTCTATCGGTGGCGTGACCCTTTCCAGTGGCTGCCAATGATCCGCGCAGACAAATCTTGACATGGGCGGGAAATTGCGGGAGGGATTCCATGAACATTTTTGCCGCGCGCATGGGACCGACTGTGTGGGATGAAGACGGGCCGATACCGATGGAAAAAATATCAACGACGCTTATGGTCATGAGAAGCCTCCTTAAACTAGTCAGAATTCAACTGAGCTACAAGTTGGACATGCCAGTTTACGGCCGAGGAAAATGGCGACGATAGCGTACCTAGCTAGCTTTTGTACACTCCGCGTCCCAACGTGTCACACGACGCCATTGTTCCTTCACGATATCCAGTAAGGAATGCTTGCTGGCGCTGTTCCGAAGAACCGTGGGTAAATTTGTCAGGTCGAACCTCGCCACCGCTGCGGCGTTGAATATTGTCATCACCAACTGCGCGGGCAGTATCCACCGCGGTGGCTACTTGTTCCGGTGTGATCGGTTCTAATAGGGCGTTGTCGCCTTTGTCTGCGTGGGAAGCCCACAACCCTGCGTAGCAGTCGGCTTGCAGCTCAATACGAACCGCCATGGAATCCTCACCTGGATCGTTGTAATTGGACAGGCTTAGCGTTCCTTCTAACTGCTGGATGTGGTGACCAAACTCATGGGCCACAATATACATTTGGGAAAGCGGTGCGTTGGTTGCTCCGAACCGTTCCATTTGGTCAAAGAAGCTGACATCGAAATAAGAGGTCTGGTCCGCGGGACAATAAAATGGACCGGTAGACGAGGATGCATATCCGCAGCCGGATTGAACAGAATCCTGAAAAATAACGCGTCCAGGCTCCATGTAATCAATTCCTGCTTGCTGAGGAAGGATCTCCTTCCACACGTTGTCAACAGAAATAGCGGCAAACATGACGCGGCAATCTGTGTATTTGTTGCCATCCTCTGCAGTTTGGCAGTGAGCGAAGTCTTCTCCGCCAGAGGTAGGTTGTTCTATGGCAGGTTGAGATTGTCCTCCTAGAACCTCATCGAGCTGAGCTGGGTTGCCGCCCATGAGAAGGAAAAGACCTACTAATAGTACGGTTCCCAAACCGCCGCCAGCTATGGCCACGCCACCGCCACGACCGCCACGGCCGGTACTTGCACGTCTACCCGAAATATCAGCGCCACTTCTGAAAGTCATACAACGATCATGCCATAAAACTGCGTTGAGAATAGGCGCTGAACAGAATAGATTGGGATCGATTGCCCCAACTACACTCTATTGAGGCGGGCATGAGTAGACTTGGACTGTTCATGTCTAGCCCTATTTTCGCGCGCGCTGTTTACGCGTGGCGGGGCGGGGACAGATTGTAAAAGCGAAAGGAATGAACACGACAGTGTTGCGTACACACCTTGCGGGCTCCCTCCGTAAAGAACTTGCTGGTCAAACCGTCACCCTTTCTGGTTGGGTGTCACGACGCCGCGACCACGGTGGCGTTATCTTTATTGACTTGCGCGACCGCTCTGGAATCGCTCAAGCGGTTTTCCGCGAATCTGACGTCGCAGAACAAGCACACGATCTACGCTCGGAGTATTGCGTAAAAGTTACCGGTGTGGTTGAGCCTCGTCCAGAGGGTTCGGAGAATCCAAACTTGGCTTCGGGTGACATCGAAATCAATGTCACTGAGCTCGAAGTGCTGAACAAGTCCGCTGCATTGCCGTTCCAAATCGATGATCCGTCATCTTCTGGCGAGGTCGGTGAGGAAGCGCGCCTTCGTTACCGCTACCTCGACTTGCGTCGTAAAACCCAGGGTGATGCGCTGCGTCTGCGTTCCGCTGCTAACCGCGCTGCTCGTGAGGTCCTCGCTTCCCACGAGTTCATTGAAATTGAGACCCCGACCCTGACTCGTTCTACCCCAGAAGGTGCGCGAGACTTCCTCGTGCCGGCACGATTGAAGCCGGGTTCATGGTACGCATTGCCACAATCGCCACAGCTGTTTAAACAGCTACTGATGGTTGCTGGAATGGAGCGGTACTACCAGATCGCCCGTTGCTACCGCGATGAAGACTTCCGCGCAGACAGGCAGCCTGAGTTTACCCAGCTTGACGTGGAAATGAGCTTCGTTGACCAAGATGACGTCATCGCCTTGGCAGAAGAAATTCTCGTTGAGCTGTGGAAACTTATTGGATATGAGATAACTACGCCTATTCCGCGTATGACCTATGCCCACGCTATGAAGTACTACGGCTCGGACAAGCCAGATCTCCGTTTTGATATCAAGATTGTTGAATGTACTGACTTCTTCAAAGACACCACGTTCCGCGTATTCCAAAACGAATACGTTGGTGCCGTCGTAATGGAGGGTGGGGCATCACAACCACGTCGTCAGTTTGATGCATGGCAAGAGTGGGCAAAGCAGCGCGGCGCTAAGGGTTTGGCCTACATTACTGTTGCCGAGGACGGAACTTTGGGCGGTCCTGTGGCTAAGAACATCACAGAGGAGGAGCGCGCGGGCATCGCCAAGCATGTAGGCGCGAAGCCTGGCGATGCAATCTTCTTTGCCGCCGGTGACACCAAGAGCTCTCGCGCATTGCTGGGTGCAGCCCGCGGTGAGATTGCTCGCAAGTTGGATCTCATCAAAGATGGCGACTGGGCATTTACCTGGGTTGTTGATGCGCCACTGTTCGAGCCTGCAGCAGATGCGACCGCCTCTGGCGATGTCGCGCTAGGCAACTCTGCGTGGACTGCCGTGCACCACGCCTTTACTTCGCCAAAGCCGGAGTGGCTCGATAGCTTCGATTCTAACCCAGGCGAGGCAACCGCCTATGCCTATGACATTGTGTGTAATGGCAATGAAATTGGCGGCGGCTCCATCCGTATTCACAATGCAGATGTGCAAAAGCGTGTCTTCGATGTGATGGGAATTGGCGAAGAAGAAGCACAAGAGAAGTTCGGATTCTTGTTGGATGCCTTCAAGTTCGGTGCACCGCCACACGGCGGCATTGCATTCGGCTGGGATCGAATTGTTTCTCTTCTTGGTGGCTTTGAATCGATTCGCGACGTCATTGCATTCCCGAAGTCTGGTGGCGGTGTCGATCCTTTGACTGATGCTCCGGCACCAATTCCGGCTGCACAGCGTAAAGAGACTGGCGTCGACTTTAAACCAGAAAAGAATACTAAGCCTAAGGCCTAGGAAAGCTAGTGCAAATCCTACCGATCGGTGACTTGTGGTATTTGCACTCAATTAGCTGTACCTAGAGAAAACACTAGAGTCATGGACCAAGTAGATCTCGGAGTAGACGAAGGACCCGGAGTAATCGAATCGACGTTGGGTGAAGACGACATCGTTTCCATCGCCCAAGATTTGCTTACTCTCCGTTACGGCGGACAGCAGACTCTGACTCAGGTTGAGAAGCTGGCGGGTTCTGGTGCGGGAGAAGTCTTTCGTGCCAGGGTGGCGCCGTCGCCTTTTTTGCCGCAGCGTTCTGTGGTGGTGAAGCATAATCCAGCGACAGGTTTAGCTATCGATGATTACGCCTTGTTATGTGAAATCGTGGCGTATCAATTCACCACTTCGCTTCCTGAGGACTTGCGTCCAGGACCGGTGTTGCTCGCATATGACGTTGACAAACGCATCGTAGTGCTGACTGACTTAGGGGACTCAGAGACTTTATCTGAGGCACTCGATCACAGCGATAGCGAATCCCGCCGCGTATTATTGCGTACTCTCGGTTGTGACTTAGGGCGTATGCACGCGGGAACTGCTGGCCGCGAGTTTGAATTTGATCTTCTCTATAACCGTTTGTTCAGGAAGAACCCTACTTTTGCTACCAACCAGCGCCAACGCACAGAAGCACTTCATCAGTCAATCTATGTTGGCTTAGATATTTTGCGGCGCGAAGGATTCGAAGTCCCAGATACGTTTGTTGAGTATGCACATTGTGCTGCAGCAGCTCTACTTTCCGGTAGTGAACGCGCATTTACTCCACTTGATCTGTCCCCAGACAACATTTTGGTCAACAAGAAAATGTATTTTCTAGACTATGAATGGGCGGGGTTTCGGAATGTTGTCTTTGATGTAGCTTGCGTCGTTGCAGGCTTCCCGCAATTTCTCTTCACTAGTCCGATTAGCAGTGAGGAGGCTGACATATTTATCTCTGCGTGGGCACGTGAGGTTGAATCAACCTGGCCACGATTTGCGGACAGGGAAGTTCGCAATAACCAGATTATCGCCTCGTTGATAGGCTGGGCTCTCAGTAGTGTGACCACCATGTTTACTGGCGGCTTAGTCGGTCTTTCGGCATTAGCGCAAGGTGATATTTCTCTGGATGAATGCGTCAACAAAGCAGTGCTACGTAGCGGAAAAATGACTCCGTTTTCTGAAGAAGAGCTACTCATTCGGCGCGATCTTTTTGAAACGTTTGAGGCGCTTGCGCGGTTTAGTCAGCATGCAGATACGTCGGTTGAGGTACCACAGCACGCGGACATCTCAGCTTTCAGCAGTGCAGCGGCAAAACGGCTAGCTTGGCCGCCAGCTTTTTAGGAGACGTTGTAAGCTCTATGGACCAGCACGATTTGTTTGGGATCGATCAGCATTTTCCGGCGGATTCTTCGGCCGAATCAGGAATTATGGGCCGAGGCCATGACATGTTCGCAACGCATGCAGGCTCCCCGCTAGCGGCGCGGATGCGTCCGCGGTCTTTAGATGAAGTTCTCGGTCAAGAACACTTGCTGGGTGAAGGAAAGCCTTTGCGGCGTCTCGTCGAAGGATCGGGGGAGGCATCCGTAATCCTTTATGGTCCGCCTGGGACAGGTAAAACGACCATAGCGTCGCTCATCGCCGCTGCAATGGGGCAGAACTTTGTCGGGCTATCCGCACTTGATTCTGGCGTGAAGCAGGTGCGCGAAGTGATTACTCATGCACGACGCGAAGCCATTCGCGGGGTTCGCACCGTGCTGTTTATCGATGAAGTGCACCGGTTTTCTAAGACGCAGCAAGATGCGCTCTTGGCCGCGGTTGAAAACCGAACAGTGTTGTTAGTTGCGGCAACTACAGAAAATCCGTCATTCTCGGTGGTGTCTCCACTGCTATCGCGGTCATTGCTTTTGCAATTGGAGTCTTTGCGGCCTGAGGACATCGGCAAGCTCATTGATCGGGCGATCGACGACGACCGCGGCCTTGCTGGTTCCATTACTATTGCTGCCGATGCCCGCCAGCAGCTTGTAGAACTCGCGGGTGGTGATGCGCGTCGGGTACTGACCTACCTCGAAGCTGCGGCTGAATCTGTTCTAGCCCAAGCAAGCGGCGACGATGCAGCGACGGCGCCCTGCCTTACCCAGGAGATTCTTAAATCAAGTGTCAACCGTGCTGTAGTCCGCTACGACCGCGATGGGGATCAGCATTTTGATGTTGTGAGCGCATTTATTAAGTCAATTAGGGGTTCTGATGTCGATGCTGCCTTGCATTATTTGGCACGCATGATTGAAGCAGGCGAGGACCCCCGTTTCATTGCTCGACGGTTAATAATTCATGCCTCCGAAGATATTGGAATGGCCGATCCTACTGCGTTGCCCACCGCGGTTGCTGCGGCGCAGGCCGCTCAGCTTATTGGTTTGCCTGAGGCGCGGATCCCTTTAGCACAGGCAACGATCCATTTGGCAACGGCTCCAAAATCAAACTCTGTCATGCAGGCAATTTCGGCAGCGCAAGCAGATATCGCTGCTGGAAAGATTGGAACGGTCCCACCGCATTTGCGCGATGGGCACTATGAAGGCGCACAAAGGCTAGGCAATGCAGTGGGGTATAAGTTTCCGCACGATGATCCTCGCGGAGTCGTGCGGCAGACCTACCTCCCCGATGAGCTTGCCGATGCCCAGTATTATCATCCCACTGAGCATGGGGCCGAGAAGCGTGTGGCTGAGTATTTGCCGCGATTACGGGAGCTCGTGCGTGGTGTGATTCAACGGCATAAGGGTGAACGGGGTAAGGTGTAACCCTGTATATTAAACGGGATTGATGTTTAATAATTGAGTTTTTCTACGTCATAAAGGACACACGTTACAGTGCAAACCCATGAAATTCGCGAACGCTTTACCCAGCATTTTGTTAATTTAGGGCACGAAGCAGTTCCCAGTGCATCGCTGATTCTGGACGATCCTAACTTGCTGTTTGTCAACGCAGGTATGGTTCCGTTCAAGCCATATTTCTTGGGACAGCAAAATCCACCATTCCCCAACGGTACTGCGACTTCCATTCAAAAGTGCGTGCGTACGCTCGATATTGAAGAAGTCGGAATTACAACCCGCCACAACACCTTCTTTCAGATGGCTGGAAACTTTTCCTTCGGGCAGTACTTCAAAGAAGGTGCTATCAAAAACGCGTGGGCTTTGCTCACCAACTCGGTCGAGGATGGCGGTTTTGGCCTAGATCCTGAGCGTTTATGGGTTACTGTTTACCTCGATGACGATGAGGCTGCATCGATTTGGCACGAGCAAATTGGTGTACCAAAAGAACGTATCCAGCGTCTGGGAATGGCCGATAACTACTGGTCCATGGGTATTCCTGGGCCATGCGGTCCATGTTCTGAGATTTATTACGATCGTGGCCCTGAATACGGCAAAGAAGGCGGCCCCGTGGCCGACGATAGCCGGTACATGGAAATTTGGAACTTGGTTTTCATGGAAAAGGAACGCGGTGAGGGAACCGGTAAAGATTCCTTTGAGATCGTCGGAGAGCTTCCAAAGAAAAACATCGATACCGGTCTTGGCGTAGAACGTGTTGCTTGTATTTTGCAAGGCGTAGACAATGTCTACGAGACTGATCTTCTTCGCCCAGTTATCGAGGAAGCAGAGAAAGTCACCGGAACGACCTATGAGGATCCCAAAGACGAGCGCATTAATGATGTTCGTTTCCGCGTCATTGCGGACCACTCGCGTACAGCAATGATGTTGATCCTCGATGGTGTGACTCCGTCTAATGAGGGTCGTGGATACATTCTTCGACGTCTCATTCGCCGCATCGTTCGTTCGGCACGCCTTTTGGGTGCTCAGGGTGAGACGTTGGAGCGCTTCATGAACACCATCATGGACACAATGACCCCGTCTTATCCCGAGATTGCAGAAAACCGTGAGCGTATTTTGCGCGTCTCCATCAATGAGGAAAAAGCCTTCTTAAAGACTCTCGAGTCTGGCACCACTCGTTTTGATGAAGCTGCGGCTGCTACGAAGGCTAAGGGAACAAAGGTTCTCAATGGTTCTGAAGCCTTTGAACTTCATGACACCTATGGATTCCCGATCGACTTGACCCTTGAGATGGCTGCAGAGGCTGGTCTCGAAGTTGATATGGCAGCATTCGATTCTGCAATGGCGGAGCAGCGTCAGCGTGCAAAGGCTGATAACCGTGCGAAGAAGCACGGTCACACGGATGAGTCATTGTACCGCGAGTGGGTTGACAGCTTCCCAACGGTATTTACCGGTTTTGAGGAACTAAGCTCTGAAGCAAAAGTTATCGGCCTTGTTCGCAACGGCGAAAAAGTTACTCAAGCCAACGCGGGCGACGAGGTAGAAGTCATTTTGGACCACTCGCCGCTGTACGCCGAATCGGGTGGCCAGATGGCAGACCGTGGACGCATGTTTGTTGGGGACACTTTGTTGGACATCAATGACGTGCAAAAGATCGGTAAAAAGCTGTGGGTACACAAAGCAACTGTGACCGCAGGCGGCTTGGATCTGGGTACGACTGTTACCGCAGAAGTCGATGAACAGTGGCGTCACGGCGCAACTCAAGCGCACAGCGCTACCCACCTGATTCACGCTGCGCTACGTCAAGTGCTTGGCCCTACCGCAGTGCAGGCTGGTTCCATGAACCGCCCTGGTTATCTGCGTTTCGATTTTAACTTCACTGAGCAACTCACAGATGCGCAGCTGGAAGAGATTGCGTTGATCACGAACCAAGCTGTCGATGCTGACTTCGCAGTCAACACCATCGAGACTTCTTTAGAACAAGCTAAAGCGATGGGGGCCATGGCGCTGTTCGGTGAGAATTACGGCTCCGAAGTTCGTGTCGTTGAAATTGGCGGACCATTTTCCATCGAACTATGCGGCGGCACTCACGTGTCCCACTCGTCCCAAATCGGTCCGGTATCCGTATTGGGGGAGTCCTCTGTTGGTTCTGGTGCCCGCCGAATTGAGGCTTACTCTGGCCTTGATGCGTTTAAGTACTACAGCAAAGAGGCTGCTCTCATTGACGCTGTTTCGCGTGACCTCAAGGTTCAATCCGATGGGCTGCCAGAACGAATTGCCGCTCTTAGTGAAAAACTAAAGGCCGCGGAAAAAGAGATTGCGAAGTTGCGTCAAGCACAGCTGCAATCCCAAGCTGGTCAATTCGTGGAAGCCGCACAAAGCGTCAACGGGTTTGACTTGATTACTGTCACTTTGCCCGAGGGCGTTGCTGCTGGCGATTTGCGTAACCTCGCAACGGACATCCGCAATCGCGTGAACGACCGCGACGGCGTTATTGTACTTGCAAGTGAGTCTGACGGTAAGTTGCCGTTTATCGTTGCCGCTACTCCGTCTGCAGTATCCCGAGGTATTAAGGCTGGCGATATTGTCAAAACTTTCGGTGAGTACATTGACGGTCGTGGCGGCGGAAAGCCTGACATGGCACAAGGCGCGGGTGCCAACCCAGCTGGCGTGGAGGCAGGATTCCGCGCAGTAGCTGCATACTTGGACGCAATCTAAGAGCAGCAACTACAGATGGCGAAGATTACACCAGATGTCCCCGGACATGGCGATCCAGGCTCGGGGCGTCGGCTGGCGCTTGATATCGGAACAGTGCGGATTGGAGTTGCCGTCTCTGATCGCGACGCCGTGATGGCGATGCCTGTAGAAACTATTCCACGGGCAACGGGATTGAAAGATTCCGATGGTGCTGATATTGCGGCGATTCTTCAACTTATCCACGATTATCAGGTCGTTGAGGTCGTGGTGGGCTTACCGCGTGATTTAAAGGGCAATGGTTCTAAAAGCGTTAGGCACGCAAAGGATATAGCGTTCCGGATTCGTCGCCGGTTAGAAAAACCATTTTCCGAAGATCCTGCCGTAACTTCGCCGCCAGTGGTGCGAATGGGGGATGAGCGTCTCACAACTGTGGTTGCTTCAGCAGCACTACGCGCATCAGGTATCAATGAGAAAAAAGGCCGGTCAGTTATCGATCAGGCTGCCGCCGTGGAGATCTTGCAGTCGTGGCTTGATGGACGGCAAAGCTACCTACAACGCGCTGCGGAATGCCCCGAAGTCGTTGACGGTGACATTGGAACCCCAGAATAATCTCAGAAAGATAACATCAAGTGTATGTCTGGCTATGAAGGCAGCCCTAAGACAGCTATGGTGTTTATGTTGAAGACAAAAGCGTGGTGGTCTTTTGGGATCATCGCCTCCTCTTTTGTCAAAGGCTAATGCCGCCAACTTATACAAGGAGACGTGACCTTAGTGAGTCCTCAAACATCGCGAATCGGCCGTAATACGGATTTAGCGGATGCTAAACGGAAGCAGCGAGGACTCGCGGTGCTTATCGCGTCCTTTGTTCTGATTATCTGTGCCATCGTCTACATAGCTGGCACGGTTATTTCCAGCGATGGCTCGACCTCGGCTCTCAATGATTATGAGGGGACTGGCAACGGTCAGGTTGAGTTGGTGGAGATTCCGGAAGGGTCATCAATTTCGCTTTTGGGACCAGAATTGGAACAGCGCGATATTGTTAAATCAGATTCTGCATTTCAAACTGCGGCAGCCAATAACCCACAAGCAGCTAGTATTCAACCTGGTTTCTATCGACTCCAGGGGAAAATGAGCGCGGATGCGGCTGTTAAGGCTTTCTTGGATCCTGCAAACCGTGTTGATCTCTTGGACGTGCAGGGCGGTTCCACACTGTCTGATATCAACGTGCTCGGCGGAGATGTCCGTTTTGGAATTTACTCCATGATTGAATCTGTAACGTGTGGTGATGGAGAATGCGTCACTAAGGCTGATCTTGAAAACGTGGCAGCGAATGTGGATCCGGCACAGCTCGGCGCACCTGAATGGGCACTCGAACCCATTCGAGCTCGCGGTGCCGATCCCAAGCGAATTGAAGGATTGATTGTCCCCGGACAGTACATCTTGAACCCCAACATGAAGGCCGAAGAGATTCTAACGGATCTCATCACGCGTTCGACTAAGTTTTACAATGACTCCGGCATCGTCGAGCGCGCACAGGCTATCGGAATTACGCCATATGAGCTGTTGACTGCTGCGTCTCTTGTTGAACGCGAAGCTCCGGCAGGAGAATTCGACAAGGTTGCCCGTGTCATCCTCAATAGGTTAGCTGAGCCGATGCGTCTTGAATTTGACTCAACGGTGAATTACGGCCTCGCAGATGTTGAATTGGCCACGACTGATGAAGATCGTGCAACCGTGACCGCTTGGAATACCTATGCCAAGGACGGTTTACCCGAAACCCCAATTGCGTCTCCTTCAGAGGAAGCAATACGGGCGATGGAAAATCCTGCCGATGGTGATTGGTTATTCTTCGTTACCGTAGATTCGAGTGGCACCACAGTCTTTACCAATACTTTCGATGAGCACCTTGCGCAGGTCGATCGCGCGGTGAATTCTGGAATTCTAGATTCTCAACGCTAATCAGGAAAGAGGCGGCATTGTGCCACGCGCAGCTGTATTAGGTTCACCAATTGGACACTCCCTGTCGCCAGTTCTCCACAATGCTGGATACGAGGCTTTAGGTTTACACGACTGGCATTATTCGCGCATTGAGTGTGACGCCGCAGAATTGCCGGGTGTAGTTGAATCTGCTGACGAGGAATTCCGCGGTTTTTCGGTGACCATGCCGGGGAAGTTTGCTGCGCTCGGCTTTGCAACAAAGGTAACCCAGCGCGCTAAGCTCATGGGCTCTGCAAATACACTGGTGAGAACTGCCGAAGGTTGGTTGGCAGATAATACAGACACAGAAGGCGTTGAAGGCGCACTCGCTGAGCTTTTAGATAATGCTGGTGACGCGAACCGTACTTCTCAAAGGCGAGCGCTTGTGATCGGCTCCGGTGGTACAGCGCGCCCAGCTTTGTGGGCATTGGCCAAGCAAGGATTCCAGCACATTGACCTTCTCAACAGAACAGATCGCCGTGCGGAGCTTTCCGCGCTTACCGATGCCCTAGGCCTTAAAATTGAGCCATTGCACTACAAGGATAATCTTCGTGCGGTTGCGACAAAGGCCGATGTCATTGTTTCGACAGTGCCCTCGGCTGCAATCAATGATCATGTTTTTTCTCTGGCACACGCGCCGGTTTTGGACGTTATATATGATCCCTGGCCAACACCTTTGACCGCATGTGCCGCTGCCGATGGATACCGTACGGTAGGTGGTCATCGGATGTTGGCGTATCAGGCGTTTAGTCAATTCGAGCAGTTTACGGGTTTTCCCGCCCCGAAAGAGGCTATGTTTGCGGCGCTTGCACAGCATATTTCTCAGCGAGGTTAGCACGCGACAGCAGCGTCTAAGGTGGTTGCTGGTCCCCTCATATTCTGGCACGTGCGATGTCGAGTTTGGCCGGTGCTCGGCGACGTTCAACAATTCAGGTTAATGTGATTTTGTCCTATCGTTGTGATCGGATTTGGGGATTGCCAGCGTCTTGGGGGAGAGCGTTGTTGAGTTTTCTGGAATCGGCAATCGTGCCGACAAGTACTGCGTTCTGGAACGCTATAGGAATTGGAGTAATTGCGCTTTGGGCATTGCTTCTTTCGTGGTGGGACATCACTAAGCAGAGGTTGCCGAATTGGCTCACCGTTCCACCTGCGGTTCTAGCTATTGTCCTCGCCGTTTATTTAGCGACCGTCGAAGGCAACTTGCATGGGCTTTGGGGCTTGATTTGGCCATGTACCTATTTGATGACAAGCGCTGTTTCCGGCGGCATCGGTGGTGGTGATATCAAATTGGCTGTGAGCTTAGGTATAGGGGTCGCGTTTTTCAGCGGGATATTGGGGGTCATTATTGTGATGGGGACCGCCTCAGTCCTGTCATTGTTTGGATTTGTGTTCGCGAGATTCCTGAAAGGTCCGCGCGAACAGACTGCAATTCCGCACGGGCCTGGAATGCTGCTGGCAACTTACCTTTACATTATCTGGGGAACTAATGAAGCTTTGCTGCAGTAAAGCTGGGGCGTAGTGCGATCGGGAAAGGAGTTCGTGTGATAATGGAAAACATGCTTCGTTGGACTACTGCAGGAGAATCACACGGACAGGCGCTCATCGCCTTGCTAGAGCACATGCCAGCTGGAGTGTCTGTAACCCGTGATGAAATTTCATACCAGCTTGCTCGCCGTCGGCTTGGCTATGGACGAGGAGCTCGAATGAAATTTGAGCAGGACGAAGTTGCGTTGCTGTCTGGAGTACGCCACGGCAAGACTCTGGGAAGCCCAATTTCTATCATGATTGGCAATACGGAATGGCCGAAATGGACAACCATCATGTCTGCCGATCCTGTCGATATGAGTGATGAGGATGTGGCCAAAGCCATGAGTTCCGGTCGTGGCGCTCCCTTGACACGTCCCCGTCCGGGACACGCAGATTTTTCGGGAATGATTAAGTACGGGCATGAAGAAGCACGTCCAATTTTGGAGCGGTCTTCCGCACGTGAGACCGCAGCTCGCGTGGCAGCTGCGACCGTTGCCCGTAATTTCTTGCGGGAAGTGCTGGGTGTGGAAATAGTCTCACACGTTATCTCCATTGGTGCTTCCGAGGCTTATGATGGGGCACTCCCACAAGCTTCTGATCTCGCAGCGATTGATGAGTCTCCAGTTCGTGCCTTTTCAAAGCAAACCGAAGAATCTATGGTGGCTGAGATTGAAAAGGCGAAGAAGCAAGGAGACACCCTCGGCGGAGTAGTCGAGGTCGTAGTAGAAGGCTTACCTATCGGCTTGGGATCTCATATTTCTGCAGAAGATCGCTTGGATGCTCAGCTTGCTGCAGCGATGATGGGAATTCAAGCCATCAAAGGCGTTGAAATCGGTGATGGTTTCGCAGAAGCTCGCCGTCGCGGTTCCGAGGCTCATGATGAAATGGTACGAGGCGAGAACGGAGTTGACCGTCTGACCAACCGTGCTGGGGGCTTAGAGGGTGGAATGACTAATGGTCAGCCGCTTCGAGTACGAGCTGCAATGAAGCCTATTTCTACAGTGCCGCGTGCGCTGAAGACTGTTGATATGGCAACAGGAGCTGCCGCAACTGGAATTCATCAACGGTCCGATGTGTGTGCTGTTCCTGCCGCGGGTGTCGTCGCAGAGGCAATGGTCGCGTTGGTCTTGGCTCGCGCTGTATTGGAGAAATTCGGTGGAGATAGTCTGGCAGAGACCAAGCGTAATATCGAGGCGTACAACGATTATGTGGCGCAGCGTCTCACGTTTGACCCCGAAGATTAAACAAAGCGGCAGTCTTATTTTTCTTGTTTGAAACCAAAAGGGAATTCCATTTCAATGACTCTTCCTACCACTGTTGAAACCCCACAAGATGTAGCCGACGTGGTGGTCAAGCCACGCGTTGTACTAGTAGGCCCTCCGGGGGCGGGTAAGACCACTATCGGTCGCAGGCTTTCGCATGCCCTGAATTGTGGTCTCGTTGATTCTGATCAGTTGATTGAACAATCAGAAGGGCGACGTTGCGGCGAGGTGTTTAGCGAGCTAGGAGAGGAAAAGTTTCGTGACATCGAGGCACTCCATGTTGCTGAAGCTTTGAAAACAGATGGTGTGGTTTCCCTTGGCGGTGGAGCAGTGTTGACCGAATCTACTCGTGCAAACCTGCAGCGACACATCGTGGTGCTTGTTGATGTAAGTGCCGAAGAAGGCGCACGGCGAACTGCCATAGATAATTCACGTCCCGTTCTAGTTGCTGATGATCCGGTGGAGCACTACCGACAGCTACTTGAGGCACGCAAAGAGTTTTATCGGGAAGTTACAGATTTTCGAGTTCGGACCGATGGACGCAGTCCACAACAAGTAGTCGGGGACATCCTCGGTTACCTTGACACTTTGTAGAAAGAGCAAATTATGCCTGTAATTACTGTGAACGGTCCTGCTCCGTATGAGGTAAACATCGGTAGCAATCTGAATGAGGCTATCGCTGCAGCCGCGGTAGCAACTGGGGCTGAGAAAGTTATGGTCATCCATCAGCCCACAGTCAAAGCCGCTGCTGCAGATGTGGCCGGTGCATTGGCTGCATCTGGACTGACCGTAACTGCCGCAGAGGTTCCAGATGCGGAATCCGCGAAGGCGATTGAAACTCCAGTTAATTTGTGGGATTTGCTGGGGGAAAAGCAATTTTCGCGGTCAGACCTTATCGTTGCAGTTGGCGGCGGGGCTGTTACTGATATGGCCGGTTTTGTAGCTGCAACGTGGATGCGCGGAATTCGCGTATTACATGTTCCTACCACGCTACTTGCGATGGTAGATGCGGCCGTTGGCGGAAAAACAGGAATAAACACTGCGGTGGGTAAGAATTTGGTGGGCTGTTTCCATGAGCCTGCCGGAGTATTTATTGATACGGAGTATTTGCGTACCCTGCCCAACGAGGAGATCGTCGCGGGTTCTGCGGAAATCATTAAGACAGGTTTTATTCACGACCCCGCGATTATTGAGCACTACCTGCAACATCCGGAGAAGTGCGTGGATGTCGATGGGGTATTGCCCGAGCTCATCGCTCGTTCGGTAGCGGTGAAGGCGGCCGTCGTAGGTGAAGATCTTAAAGAAGCTGGGCTGCGTGAAACCCTAAACTATGGTCACACATTTGCCCACGCGGTTGAGCTCAGGGAAAACTATCAATGGCGCCACGGCAATGCGGTTGCGGTAGGCATGATGTTCATTGCTCATTTATCGCAGCAAGCAGGGCTTATCGATGAAAAATTGGTGGCAACTCACCGAGAGATCCTGGAAAGCATCGGATTGCCTACCTTCTACGAGGGCGGCCACTTTGAAGAGCTCTATGAGGGTATGCTTCGTGATAAGAAAAACCGTCACGGAATGATACGTTTTGTGGCATTAACGGGTATTGGTGCAACTACGCGTTTGGAGGGTCCAACAGAGGCACAATTGCGTGCTGCATATTCTGCAATTTCACGCTAGAAGCAGCCAGTAAGCAGCGTCATTATTGGGAGTACCCAAGGCTAGTTAATCCGTACAGATAGAGTTGGGATGCGAAGGAGCAAAATCGTGAGGATTTTGGTAGTTAATGGGCCGAATCTCAATCGCTTGGGCAAAAGACAGCCGGAGATTTATGGGTCTACAACGCTGGCTGATGTTGAAGCGATGCTGCAGGCTCGCGCAGACGAACTGGGCATTGAGATTGATTTCTTCCAATCTAATCATGAGGGGGAACTTCTTGAAGCCATTCACCGTGCAGCAGATAATTCAGCTGCTGTGATTATTAACCCTGGCGCCTTTACCCACACGTCGGTTGCTCTTCGTGATGCTCTTGCAGAGATTGCTGATTGCGCAGGTTACGTCGAGGTGCATCTGTCTAATGTCCACGCCCGAGAAAAGTTCCGGCAGCATTCTTACCTATCCGAAAACGCCCATGGAGTAATCGCTGGGTTAGGAGTTTATGGCTATCTGGCTGCCTTGAATTACTTCGCTCAACTAACTGGGTAGTTTCGCTCGTTCACGTAAATTTTTCACAAAGGAGTCTCACATGACGTTGGCAGATACACGTTTTGAGTCGCGGCGTCGAGCTTTGGCGTCAACTCTTGCCGCTCAAAGAATTGATGCAATTTTGGTGACAAATTTGTTGCATGTTCGGTATTTGAGTGGCTTTTCTGGTTCCAATGGCGCGCTGCTATTGCGTAAAGATCTCTCGGCCAAGATCGCAACTGATGGTCGCTACACCACTCAAATCGCGGAGCAAGTCCCAGATGTCGAAGCCGTGATCACTCGCAATGTGGCTACGGATCTGTTGTCTTCATTGCAGGGCCCCACGCGCGTGGCTTTCGAAGCCGATTATGTTACGGTCGCCACATTTGAGCGGTTGCAAAAAGCGCTTGCCGATGACATTGAGTTAGTTCCTGTCCGTGGGGTCATCGAGAAGCAACGACAGCTCAAGGATGACTTCGAACTGCAGCGACTCCAGGAAGTCGCTGAGCTTGCCAACGTCGCGTTCAATAATCTCATTGCTGAGGGTGACCTTGCCGTAGGCATGACCGAGATTCAAGTAGCCGCTCAGCTGGAATATCGCATGCGCACCTTGGGGGCAGAGCGGGTCAGCTTTGACACTATTGTCGCCTCCGGCCCCAATTCGGCGAAGCCGCACCACGGTGCTAGCGATCGTGTTATCGACCGCGGAGACCTTGTCACCATTGACTTTGGCGCGCATCTACGCGGATACAACTCGGATATGACTCGAACTTTAGTAATGGGAGAGCCAACCGATTTTGCGAGGGAAATCTACGAGGTTGTGCTTAAAGCCCAGCTCAGCGGAATAGAGGCAGCAGTGCCGGGAACTTCGCTCGCTGACGTTGACCGTGCGTGCAGAGACGTTATTGCTCAAGCCGGATTCGGTGAGTATTTTGTTCACTCCACGGGGCACGGTATTGGCATTGAGGTACATGAGCGTCCTTTTGCGGCAACGACCGGAGAAGGCGAGTTGCAAGAGGGGATGACGCTCACTATCGAGCCAGGTGTTTATATCCCAGGTAAGGGAGGCGTGCGGATTGAGGATACTTTGCTCATCACACATGGGGCGCCGAAGATCATCACTCGATTCCCCAAGGAACTGACCGTTATCGGTTCTTAAGAACTACTTAGGGGCGGTGCCTTGTTTTCCTTGAGCAGAGCGCGCAGTGGCCTTTGTGGCGATGATTGACCTTGTGGTGATGATTGAATGACGCCAGAGTTGTAGTAGGCTTATAACCCGTAGTTTTACCGTAATGTGTTAAGTATTTTTGCACTAACCTCAGGAGAATTTTCGTGGCTGATACCACCGACTTTAAGAACGGTCTTGTCCTCAAGATCGATAACAAGCTGCAGCAGATCATCGAATTCCAGCACGTTAAGCCTGGTAAGGGCCCTGCTTTCGTTCGTACGAAGCTCAAGGATGTTGTTTCTGGCAAGGTTACAGACAAGACCTTTAACGCCGGTGTCAAGGTTGAAACCGCAACTGTGGATCGCCGTGACATGACTTACCTGTACAACGATGGCGAAAACTACGTTGTGATGGATGACAAGACCTACGAGCAGGTTGAGGTTGGGCGCGACAAGTTCGGTAAGGCAGCAGACTTCTTGCTGGAGAACATGCGTGTTCAGGTCTCCTTCCATGAAGGTGAAGTTCTATTCGCCGAGTTACCTATCTCGGTCGATCTGAAGGTCGAGCACACTGAGCCTGGTCTGCAAGGTGACCGTTCCTCTGGTGGCACCAAGCCAGCAACTTTGGAAACAGGTGCTGAGATCCAGGTGCCACTGTTTATTGAGATCGGTAACGTACTCAAGGTTGACACCCGCACCGGCGAGTACCAGTCGCGCGTGAGCAACTAGTCGTGACTGAAGAAAATAATTTGCAAGCTTCATCGCAGGATGAAGCCTCAGCACATGTTGATGAGGGCAGCACGGATACTGCGAAGGGCTCGTCCCAGCGCGTAGCGAAGGAACGCCGCCGCGGTGCACGTTATCGCGCGCGCCGGCGTGCAACAGATATTTTGTACGAAGCGGAAAATCGCGACGTAGATCCCGTGGCTATCGTTGAAGATAGAGTTACTTTGGCTCGGGATCCGGAAAACGGCGTAGCTCCTGTTGCGGAGTACACCAAGGTTTTGGTTGCTGGTGTGGCAGAGGAACTCGACGCTATCGATGCCGTCATCGAGCGTTTTCTTTCTGCTGACTGGGAGTTGTTCCGTATCCCTGCAGTCGATCGCGCAATCATGCGTGTTGCAGTGTGGGAGATTCTTTACAACCCAGAAGTTGATGCTGCGACGGCATTGACCGAAGGAGTCGAACTCGCCAGCGAGTATTCGACGCATGCTGCGGCGCCGTATATTCACTCGGTGCTTGACGATGTCGCGCAGTCCGCCAAGGAAGACAACCCCATGGCCTAGGCTTACTGCGCACACCAAATACGCAAATTTTTTCTGCTCTAGTTTTCTTCTTCAGAAGCTAGGGCAGAAACCTTTTGTGCAGCTTCGAACATGGCATCTTGAGCAGCAATGACGCCATCGACAGCTTTTTTCAGTGCTGAGTGCAGCTGTTGATCGTTCATGGCTGCTGCACAGTTAAACTCTCGTTCCGTGCGCACGACTAATTCGTTATTACGTTCGGTGATAACGACGCGTGCCCCGAGGAGGGTGTTGTTCACAGAACCGGCGGCTAAAAACAAACTTGCGTCCGCATGAGTAAACGTGACTGAGGTAATCACATCTGCCCGAACAATTACTGCGGAATTAAGTACAGCGAAGAGGACGCCGAATCCATTGAGGTTGGCCGTAGCTAATTGCTGTTCGCCGGGCACCGTGGTGAGCTCGACATCGAATGTTTTCATCGCTTCCATGACGCGAGCAAGGGTGACAATGTCAAGGGCATTGTCCAGTGCAATATTTTCTGCGCCGTTAGCGCCACTTTCGTTGTGATTAGTCATGATTTGGCGTCTCCCAGGTAACGGTTTCAGGGTGCTTGGTTTCCACGAAATTAAATGCAGTCAAGATAGCGTCAAAAGTTGTGGTGGCAAATGACCCCAACTGATTGCGGGAAGCTCCACAGGAGATGTCCATTAAGCGAGACGCCGCGATAGCTAGCTGTTGATTTTGTGTTTCAAAGAAACGCAAGGTGGGATTGAAGTTTTCTGCGTTCCACTGATTCGTGAGGAAAAGCACGTCAGTACCTTGCTCAGGAGAAAATTGGCCACGCCACATGGCATCGACAAACAAATTGTTGTTGTGGATGTGAAAAGTGATCATGGCATTGGAAAAACCAGTGCGTAAAACGCGGCCATCGTCAGCAATCGAGTCATCCATGCTGTCGATCCGATACGCGAGGTTCTCAGCGCTCAAGATATCGCCGAGGCGGTCTAAGGTCACCTCTAAAACAGGGCTATCTGGAATAGTAGCTTTGGTGGAAGGCGTTGAGTTTTCCTCTGAGGAGGAAGGTTGGGGATTGGCTGTGTTGTCAGTCATTCTTTTTCTATGTTCTGCCTTGTTGAATTTGTCAGTGAACTGTTACTAGCACCTAGTACACGGGGTTAGCATTTTCTTTCCCTTACTTTACGTGATCTCTGCCTTACGGCAGCTAACCGCACCGCACATCAGAAAGCATTAGTTCGAGAGAGTACAAAGGCATCGGTGCGGTAGGGAAGTTGTACTGTGTCCTCGTCGCATAAACTGAGGTGCTCGTTGAGATACCACCTTAGATTGTGTGTCATTCGCGTGCGAATATGGTCTTTGGCGTTGAGCCAATAAGAACGCGAATGCATTAATGTGTGAAGATCCGCAACCTTGATAGGTTGGTTCCACTTTTCATGCCGCTGGCAAGAGATTTCCCAAGGCGCATGAATTTCGGGAACAAAGTCCGGGCGGAGCACATCGCCTGAATGCATAATGCGGGAGAGTCGAAGAACCCAGGGATAGTCATTGACATTTAACGTGTTCCACACCAGTACAATCTTGCCATCTGAAGTGAGAACTCTGTCTAACTCCTGGCATGTGCGGTTGGCGTCAAGCCAATGCCATGCTTGCGCACAAAAAGCTGTAGTGATGCTGGAATCAGAAAGTGGAAGTTCCTCACCGACCCCTAACCAACAGGGAATACCTTTTTGCGCAAGTATCCGAACCATGTCGAAAGAAGGGTCACAGGCAAGCACCCGTTGATGGGGAAGCGCTAGTGTTAGTTTTCCGGTTCCAGCACCTATATCAATGACGGTACCTTCCAGCTGTGAAGGAGCGGCACCAGCTAAAGTTACCACGAAGTCTGGATAAGCAGGACGGACGGTATCGTAATCTTCAGCGCCGGTGAAGAAGGCCTGTGCAGTCTGAGTTTTGTGACGCGCTGAGGCAAAGACAGGAGCGTTTCGCTTAGACGGCTCCCGATAGACAGGAAACATACTCGGATCGGGAGCAATTGCAGACATGGGCATCTGCGAGTTCGCATTGATCGGTCCCGAATCACTCAGGTGAGAAGAGCTGCCAGTCATGGTTTAACAGTAGAAGAAGCGTCAAAGATTAAGAAACCACAGTGTCAGCTAGAATGCTTCGAGTGTGTTGTAATTTGGACCGACGCGCCGCACGGCGTAAGCGATATGCAAGCAAGACGGTTCTTGCTTGCGCAACGTTACTGCTAGCTGCATGCAACAGCTTCGATACTTCCGGTCCAGTGAAAACAGATCCTGCGGCTTCTTTATCCGCGCCTTCTAACAGGGAAAATGATTCCACATCGAGTATGGGACTGGGCATGCCGACTTCGGCGCCTATTAGTGGTCCTGGTTTGGGGGAGTCGAAGACCATCAATCTTTCTTCTGGTCGAACTTATATCTTGTCCGTTCCGGCGGATTATTCCCCTGAGAAATCGTGGCCAGTGGTTCTAGCATTTCATGGTTGGAAAGAGTCAGCGCGGGCCATGGCAAAGTACTCGGAACTTTCTGCAGCAGAGGCACTAGTTGCCTTTCCACAAGGCAAGGATTCTGCATGGGCTCCTGCCCCTTATGCGACCACATCCGGTTCTGAAGACGTTCAGTTTGTCACCGAGATAATAGATACTTTGCGTGCTACCTACAACGTTGACGACCAGCGAATTTATGCAACGGGTATGTCGAACGGTGGAGGTTTTGCAGCGTATCTGGGTTGTCAGATGCCAGACGTCTTTGCGGCGGTTGCCTCTGTTTCTGCTGCTTATTATCAATCTATTCATGCCGACTGCACAGGTGAGCCGGTTGCGCGCTTGGATATTCATGGGACTCTTGATCCCATCGTGGATTACTATGGCGGCACCCGTCATGGGGCACGCTACAACTCAGTTCCCGATGTTATGGAAATGGATGCCATGCGTAACCGATGTTCAGGCGAGCAAATAACCGAGCGCATGTCCAACAACGCCCTGCTTACCACTTGGACACAATGCGAGAAACCGCTGCAGCACATTCGGTTAGGTGGTGGACACCACGTTTGGCCAGGAGGAAACTATGATTCGATGAAAGAAGCTGGAACTGGCTTTGCCACGGACAAAGTTTTGGACTTCTTTGGAATCCCTGGGCGCCCAGCTGACACTGAGCAAATTGATGTTGTTTCTTCCGCCCATTCGTCTTTGCCACAGTAGTATTAGCATTCGCTAATCGCGGAGGATCAATTTACCCCGCTAGCCTATGTTTGTGCAGGCTAACGGGGTAATAATTTGTCGGACTAACAGGATTTGAACCTGCGACCCCTACACCCCCAGTGTAGTGCGCTACCAAACTGCGCCATAGTCCGCGATTATGCCTTGAAGCAGAAAATACATCTCATCTACCAAGGAAACCAACGATAGTTTAGCGCATTGCGGGTTGACGGCGAAAATTACCAGCTTGTCAGTATGATTCTGTCGGCGCAGTGTAGACCCAGTGGGATTTGCCATCGTGTTTTATCTTGCGAAATACTGAGCGCTCACGTTGCGATCCGGTAACGGTGCCTTTATAAAAGGCCTCGAACTCGACCATCCCCGTATCGTCTAATGCACCACCGCGGTCAGTATCGATAATGTCTAAGCGATAGAACTTGATGTCAGTATCTGCAGCTAAATTCAGTGAGGCTGGGCGCGTTTGTGGGTCCCACGATCTTAATAAATACTCCTCATCACCGGTTACAAAAGCACTAAAGCGGGATCGCATCAGTGTGAGTGCCGTGGGAGCTGGTGTTCCTAAATGATATTTTTGGCAGCACAGTCCAAAATTCAGACCGGTTCCGCAGGGACAACGGGATTCTGCGGAAAGTGGGAAGAGAGGTTTTACCATTGAAGAACTCCAGCGTGACTAGTTGTTGTATCTCACAGTAACCAGTAGTTAATTCACGTCGACAATGTATGCGCCGCTGACCATTCCCATGAGGGGTGTGGTTTTCGCAGCGTGGATGAGAACATGTCGTTGCTCGGTGCTTAGGTTGCCGGCGAGGTCAATGCGGCGCTCGAAGGTAGAGTCGTGAATGTGGGTAAGTGACACGGAGACATCGTCAAGCTCCATGTCCTTGGCCGCGGCCTTTATGGATTGGGCAGAGTCTGCAGCAATGGCGGACATGAAAAGCCCCTCGGGGGTATTGCCCTGGCCTTTTCCGCCATGGGCCTTGGTGCGATCTACTGAAATTGAATGATTGTTATTGCGTACTACCACGCCGAACTTTGTTCCAAATGCCAAGTGAGCCACAGCTTGTTCGGCGCTGACATCGGCGGGCTCATTCTCAATGTCCAAGAATTGCTGCGCCCACGCTGCAATCAAATCGGCTGTACGTGCGGCAGCGCCGTTTTTGGTGAGTAAATGGTCGACCTTATCCAAGGAAACGAGAGACTTAGGGTAGCGAGTAACACTAAAAATGGTCTGTGCATTGTCAATTCCGACAGTGTGATCCACGGGCGAATGTAGCAACAACAATGGTTTGCGAAGCGTGGCCAGGTAGTCTTCGGGATTTGTTTCAGCTAAGTCTTCTAAATAATTTCGCGAAATAGTCAGAGTTCGCCCTCCGAGGACCACCTCAACTTCGCCGTAGCGGTCAGCATCCGAGATCTTGTCTGCAAAATGCAAGACAGAGTGTGCAGGATCAAAAGGAGCACCAATGGTGGCAACTGCTTTGATAGATTCCATAGCAGGAGCGGCTGCCAGGGCCGCGGCGCCGCCCAGTGAATGCCCAATTAAAAGCTGCGGGGCGAAATAGTTCTGGGACAGCCAAATTGCTGCGGCTTGGATATCAGCGATGTTCTGGCTAAATGAGGTATCTGCAAAGT
>JAXFXA010000082.1:0-3563 GCA_034091885.1 Corynebacterium sp. | reverse complement strand
TCAGGTCGCGCACACAGTTTCTCAATAAAGTCATGATCGGCTGGGCTCCGTAGCACTATGAAGCAATAAGCCGGATAAGTCGACGAGTAAAGTCTCCACGGAACTTCCCCCACAAATTTGACTCTGCCTTGCGCTATCAATTTCCGAACTCGACGAGAGACTGTACTCGGAGAAAGATCCAAGATGCTCGCCACTGAGTCCCAAGTGGCACGAGGGTAGTAATAAAGCACCGACAGAATCTCGCGATCAACATCCTCAAGAAGTGCAAACCCCTCAAGGTTTTCGTCATATTCTTGCACAACAACCCTCTTTTCTTAGTTTCTCGTGCAAATCGCCTTGACAGTGATTCATATCATGTTTAATTTGGAGCCCATAATACGTCGATTGGCAAGGAGCACCATGGCTACTAAATCTCCCCCTAACGCAACAGAAGTAAACAGCAAAAACAGTTCTGGCTCAGAGATTCAAGACAATAGAGCTCTTAATTTTGCTTTTAAAGCAATTCGCGCAATCGAGTTCTGGGGTAATAAACTGCCCCACCCATTTTGGCTTTTCTGCATCCTCGCGGCGATCCTTGTTGTCCTCTCCGCCTTATTTCAAGCCCTCGGGGTGTCCGCCGTTAGCCCGTCCACCGGGGAAACGATCGCAATCAATAGCTTGCTGAGCCGTGAAGGCATGCAGGTGATCGTAGGCGATGTAGTTGAGAATTTCGCTAGTTTCCCACCCCTCGCAACAATTTTGACCACGATGCTAGGTATTGTTATTGCAGAGAAAAGCGGTCTTTTCAATTCTGTGCTTAGGATGACGGTCACCAAAGTTCCCGCCCGTTACACAACATTCGCGTTGAGTTACGCTGGCATGATTGGTCACGTTGCCGGCGATGCCGCTTACGTCACGCTTATCCCTCTCGGTGCAATCGTTTTCCGAGCAATTGGCCGCAGCCCAATCTTGGGTGCGATTGTCGCTTTTGTTTCTATCTCTGCAGGGTATGACGCCTCGCCATCGCTGACGACCACAGATATCTTACTGTCTTCTATTTCCACAGCTGCGGCACATACAATTGATCCTTCAGCTTACGTAACGCCCACCTCAAACTACTTTTTTGCCCTTGCGTCATCCATCCTGATTTCGCTTACGATCACTTTTGTCGTTGAGAAATTCTTGGCTCGGCGTCCAGATCTTGAAGTCGAAGAAGGGATCAAGTTAGACGAAGAAGCAACTTCTGAAGAAGTCCTCATCATTTCTGAGCACGAGCAGCGTGCTTTGCGTGTAGCAGGTCTGGTTGCACTAGGTTTCTCCGTTATTCTTGTCTTATTGTTAGCTTTTCCCTCTTCCCCATTCCGCGGTGAAGGTGATGGAATTCTGAATTCCCTGTCATGACAGGGATGGCAGGTGTGATTGGTTTGTTCTTCGCACTGGTTGGATTCGCTTACGGAAAGATCGCCGGAAGTTACGAAAAACTTTCCGATGTGATTCCTGCTATGGTGCACGGTTTCAAGTCAATGGCACCTATTTTGGTTCTCTTCTTCGCCATCTCTCAGTTCCTTGCGTATTTCAAGTGGACGGGGATTGGTCAAGTGATGGCAATTTCTGGAGCGAAGTGGTTCCAGAGTATTAATGCTCCTGGCTGGGCAATTCTGTTAGGTATTGCGATACTAATTTCCGTGATGAACCTGGTTCTCACCAGCGGTTCGGCCATGTGGGCAATTGCTGCCCCCGTTTTCATTCCAATGCTCATGTTCCTCAACATTCCGCCGGAGACTACGCAGGCAATGTACCGCGTAGCTGACTCAGTGACCAACTGCATTACTCCAATGTCGCCCTACTTTGTTATGGCGTTGGGGTTCATTCAGAAGTACCGCCCATCAGCAGGTATCGGTACACTCGCTTCCTTTACTATCCCGCTGGCAGGAGTTGTGTGGGTCGTATGGATCAGTTTCTTCTTGATTTGGTACCTCTCCGGAATCCCGTTCGGCTTCTAGCCTCGCCAACCAGACTCAAGCAATTCGAATTCACGCTTACCCCGAAAAGAAATACTTGGATCAAATAGAATGTATGCCCGACTTCTAAGCACTGCTCAGGACAATATTGACTCGCTGATTCACGATGTCAACGCATTAGTCGATGCCGAGTCATATAGCTACGACAAAGACAAGCTCAGTACCTGCGCTGAAGTACTTCTTAAAATAGTACGAACTCGTTTAGGCGAGCCTGATGAATTTACACGCCATACAGACAAAGCTTACGGTGATACTTTTTGTTTGACTTACGAAGGCGATAACGAAAAGAACATGCTCTTTGTCGGACACTATGACACGGTCTGGCCCACGGGAACTTTGGCGGATTGGCCTGACAGGGAGGCGACTGATGCTTCCGGCCGCAGAACCCTAACAGGTCCTGGAATTTTTGATATGAAAACTGGCGTTATACAGGCTATTTGGGCCACTAAGCTCCTTCGCGATTCAGGAGAAAGCAGTCCTACCATTCATCTTCTGTTTAATGGTGATGAGGAAGTCGGCTCGCAATTTTCTCAGAGCATTATCGAGGAATCTGCGCGAGAGAT
Source organism: Corynebacterium sp. (assembly GCA_034091885.1). GTDB lineage: Bacteria > Actinomycetota > Actinomycetes > Mycobacteriales > Mycobacteriaceae > Corynebacterium. The sequence continues at coordinate 1,000 of JAXFXA010000082.1, read as the reverse complement.
GGATGCAGCTCTCGTGTTTGAAGCCACTCTGGATGGAAAAATAAAGGTACAAAGAAAAGGTGTCGGGATAATAACGGCGACTGCTAAAGGAATCGAAGCACACGCGGGTCTGAACCCACAAGACGGCGCAAGCGCCGTCCACGCCCTTATGGAATGGGGCTCTTCTGCTGTGAAATTAGCTAATCCTACAGCCGGAACCACGGTAAATGTGGGAACATTCCATGGAGGTACAGGAACTAACGTAGCTGCAGGTACAGCAACAGCCATGGTAGATATTCGGCTTAATTCAACCAGAGAATTAGAACGATTAGATAAAGAACTCGATGAGATTGATTGGTCGGATAGCCGAGTTGATATTAGTCTCACTAAGGACTGGAACCGTCCGCCAATGGAATTTACCGAGCAGAGCAAAAACCTTTTCTCGGTGCTGCAGAACAGCGCACAACAGCTGGGAAGAGAAATAGAGGCAGCCTCTGTGGGCGGAGCGAGCGACGCGAACTTTATCTCCGCGCTCAATATTCCCGTTCTTTGCGGTGTAGGCGCAGTGGGATCAGGAGCACATGCACGTGACGAATATATTTATCCCGATGAGATCCCTTTCTTTACTGCACTAGCTGCCGCAGTAGCATTAAATTTTTAAGTTCAATTGAATTGAATCTTTTAGAAATTCAGGGACATAGTTTAGTCCGTTTCGGGCTGAACTATGTCCCTTTCTTGAGTCTTAATCCCCACATTGCGGCAGTCGCGCTTAGATGCAAACATTCACACAACAAAATAGTCAATTTCCTAAGCCCGCTATTTGCATTTGCAAACTCTCTAGACGAACTCTATTCTGCAAAAACGCCAATTTTTCCAATAAGTAGTCGGGCTAGAAACCCATACCCCGTACTTTATCCATTCGATGTATATATCCGTGCGGGCGAAAATGAGATAATTGGGAAACACCAAATCTCGGCGTGGCAGCAATGCCTGTCCTCTATTACAAGGAGTTTCCCCATGG
>JAXFXA010000081.1:0-10891 GCA_034091885.1 Corynebacterium sp. | reverse complement strand
GGCGATTATTCTAATGAGACAGATCCTGCTGAGCTGAAGCCTTATGTCGACGCAATTGTCAACGCTGGCGGCTACGCAGTATTGGACTTGCAACCGGGTCGCGCGCGCTTGTTGGATCAGGCAAAGATCTATGAAGACCTGCTGAAGCACCCCAACGTGGGCTTGGCGCTCGACCCTGAGTGGAAGATTGGGCCAGATGAAGTACCCATGACCAATATCGGTCACGTCAATGCTGATGAGGTCAACGAGGTTGCGGACTGGTTGGCTCAGTTGGTTGCGAACAATAACTTGCCACAAAAGGCACTAGTATTGCACCAATTCCAGTTGCAGATGCTGCGTGACCGTGAGCTTATTAAAACCGATTATCCGGAGCTCGCATTCGTCCTTCACGCTGATGGGCATGGTGATTCGGGGCAGAAGATGGAGACGTGGAATGCTCTGCGCCAGGATTTGAGCCCAGATTATTTCATGGCGTGGAAGAACTTCATTGATGAAGACACACCAATGTTCGATCCAGCCCAAACGTATGCCGTTGATCCACGCCCGTGGTTTGTCTCTTACCAGTAATTGCCAATCTGTTCTACTATTGCCGTTATGCGTATTGGACGAATTGCACACCCTGAAGGAATTTGTTTCGCCCTTATTGAAGGCGATAGTGATAACCCTGCATCGGATGAGTTGGTTGCTAAGGAAATTTCCGGAACTCCCTTTACTCCGCCGGAGCCAACTGGGCGCGAGTGGAAGCTCAGAGAGGTTCGCCTATTAGCTCCTACGCTGCCTACTAAGGTGGTGGCGTTAGGACGCAACTATGCCGATCACGTTGCAGAGGTCTTTAAGAAATCTGCAGAGCAATTGCCACCGACGTTTTTTGTTAAGCCTTCGACGGCTGTAGTGGGCCCTGGAGTGCCTATTCGCATTCCAGATTTTGCTACGAACGTGGAGTTTGAAGGGGAGTTGGCGCTGGTCATCTCTAAGGTGTCAAAGAACATTGACGCGAACAGCTGGCAAGATCATGTGCTGGGCTTTACCGTGTGCAACGACGTATCCTCCCGTGACCTGCAGTTTAAGGACGGTCAATGGGCGCGGGCCAAGGGCATTGATACATTCTGCCCGCTAGGCCCGTGGATTCAGACGGATCTTTCTGTGGTTGACTTAAGTGATCACAAGATCAACGCCTATCTCACCCACGATGGCGAGCGCGTACAAAAGCAGGATTCCAACACGAATCAGATGATTATTAAGGTGGGAGAGATTCTTGCAGAGATTTCTGCTTCCATGACGCTTTTGCCTGGCGATGTCATCACGACCGGCTCGCCCGCTGGCACCGCACCCATGGTGCCTGGCGATACTATCGAGATTGAGATTCCGCGGGTGGGGGTTCTTGCCAACCCAGTTGCACGCGCTTAAAGCGCGTGGGCTATGCCTAGAGCCCGCATGATGGTTTGCAATTTAGCAGTGGTTTCGGCCAACTCATCGGCGGCATTGCTGGCGGCTATAATTCCACCGCCAGCCCAGGCTCTGGCAAGCAGTCCATCGCCGGATACTTCTGCGCAGCGGATAGCCACCATGTACTCGCCGTTTCCCTCAGCATCTGCCCAGCCCACCGCGCCGGAATAGAACCCGCGGTCGGTTTCAGCGGTGTGGATTAGCGACTGCGCCGCGGCTGTAGGCGTGCCGCAAATGGCAGGGGTGGGATGACACAGCGTGGCCAGTTCGAGTGCGGTTTTCTCAGGTTTGCGCAATCGGCCAACAATGCGCGTGCCCAAGTGCCACATTTCATTGGTACACACCAATTCTGGGGTGGAAGGGGCATCAAGTTCACTACACAGTGGAGCAAGAATAGTGCGCAGGTGGTCTACAACAAAGGCGTGTTCATGTAGATCCTTCTCCGAATGCAGCAACTCCTGGCCGACCTCAAAGTCTGTAGCAGAGTCGGTATGGCGCGGGGCGGAGCCGGCGAGGGGAAAGGCCGAGATTTCATCGCCAAGCTTTTTGCATAATACCTCCGGCGAGGAGCCCACCAGCATGGCACCTGGGCGACCGACGGGGGAGAGGTCAGCGGCAAAACCGTCTCGATGCGCGGAAAGGTCAATCAAACGCGCCGCCACTAGCAAAGGGTCAACAGGGGTATCAAAAGACACATCCACTGCACGAGCTAAGACAACCTTGTCCAAACTGGATGTGGTAATCGTCGCGATCGCCGCCTCCACGCGGCGCAGATGCTCGAAGGGATCAGGATCTTGATCAATGACCCTTGCCACCAGGCCACCGTGCCGGTAGAACGCATGCGGTTCCAACGGACCCAGCCCCCGAGTTATTTTCTCCGGAACAGTTAATGCGGCGGGCTTGGTGAGGTCAAAAGGTAGTGCACCCACGACCATAGGGACGCGGTGGCTTTCCAGTGCGTCGATGGCGGCGTCGACATCGACAAACGCCTCTACGCTGCCTTGAGTTCGAACGGATCCGGTTGCCCGAGACAACAAAAAATCAGGAGCAGTGGCGGGTCTGGGAAATGGCATAATGCCCTATAGTTTAGGACTAACGCTTTTTGTTGCGAAACTGGGACTGGATAAACATCGCTGCGCCAACTAAAAATGTGACCACACCGATTCCAGCCATAAGCCCCGCCCAAAATGTCAAGGGCGCAACGCGATAGCTGGTGGGAGCGATATCGTCCGCATTGGGAATAATTCCATCGAAAGAGCTGGCCTGTGCATTTGAATCATTTGTTCCTGCATCAGGAATAGCACTGGAACTACTCGTGGCCGAAGCCGGTGTATTAGCTGCATTAGCAACCACATTTGCTCCGCCGGATGCGTTAGAACTACCTGTACCGCTAGAACTTCCCGAAGAGCTTGCACCCGTTGCCGCTTTGGCACCGGATTTATTCGCGTCCTTTGGCTCTGTCGCAGAAGTTGATACGGAAGTTGGGGTGGACTTGCTATTGGCACCTGCCGATTTCCCGGAATCTCCATTCCCCGTACGAACCTTTCCAGACGGTTTGGCCGGCGGGGTGGGACGTGCTTTGCTGATGTCGCTATAAAGCTGCTGACCTGCGCGATCGAAAGCTGCGATGGCTTTGGTGAAGTCATTAATATCGTTGGCCAGCGCCGTGGGGTTGTCACAGCCACGGCTGAGGTGAAATCCGCCAGGAATAGTTGAATCTGTACCGTCGCCGACAATAAAGGTAATGGGGGCATTGATTTGTCGGTTCTTATCATCCCAGACGATAAATCGCGTCTGGTAGATGCCCGGCTCAGTAAAGAGCACACCGTTGCGTGCCTCAGGGTTTAATCTAAATGGCTTTGGTTTCTCATCCGAGGCAAACGTGGTGTTGAAAGTCTTGCCTTCATCAGTGCTTTCCCAACTTAGGATTTCACCGGGACCGGAGTCTACTGCGACATCAACCCACGTGACGTTGTCATAGCCCAAGGGAATGGCCCATCCACTTTCAACATTTACTTCGCGTGCGCTATCCACAGTGGAGGTGAAGTCATACGCAGCGGAATTGGTGACCACTATCGGACGAGATCCGGTTGATTCGTCTTCATTGCGCACGTGAGGAAGGTGGGTAGAAATTTCCAGGTGCGTCGGAACAACAGCGGCGGTGTCACGCGCCATGTCTGCTAATGGGTTAACCCGTTGTGGAAATGTAAAAGCCACTGTACATACCTTGTCAGCAGCGGATGTGCCCGGCCGTGCCGATGTTGACGTAGCCGCAGCGGAATTACCGGCAGCAGCATTGGTAGCAAAAGCGGGCGCAGGTGCTATCCATCCCCACGCTGGAGATAATGCTGCCGTAGCGGCGATAACACCGAGTGCTGGACGTATGAACTGCTGCCGTTTGCGCACAATGGGATGCAGTAGCCACACCACAATAAAAGCCGCGGTGAGAGTTAAAACAATGGTGGCACCGCCAGGTAGGTCAACAGCCCACGCCACATAGATGCCGGTGATAGCACCGAGTGCACCGATGGCGGCTGCCAGAATCATCATTGTGGTCAAGCTGCGGCACAGCAATCGGGCGGTTGCCGCAGGCGTAATCAACAAGGCTAATACCAAAATATTGCCAATAGTAGATACGGAAATAACAATCGCGGCCGTAACAGCTAGGTACAGGACGATGTCTAACACCACCACAGGCAGACCCATCGCTTGAGCGGTTTCCTTATCCAAACTCACGGCAGTCAATTGCGGACGCAAAGCAAACAGTACAACAGTTAAAAGCGCCGAAACGATAGCGGCCACAATGACTTCAGTGGTGGATACGCCTGTCAAGGAACCAAACAGGAAACTAGATAACGATGAGGTATAGCCCTGCGTACGCGAGATAATCACCATGCCCAGTGCAAACGAGGCAGCAAAGAAAACACCGATGATGGAATCTTCGCGGAGATTGCGACGCTGGATAAAAAGTGCGATGAGGATAGCTACGACAACACCTGCAACAGCTCCGCCGAGTAGGAGAGACACTTGCAGGCTAAAAGCAATGGCCAGCCCCGGAAACACAGCGTGAGACACAGCATCGCCGATAAAGGCCATACCGCGGACAACAACGAAGCTGCCCACGAATCCACAGGTGATTGCCGCAATAACAGAGATGATTACTGCCCGCAACAAGAAACCGAGGTGTGGATTGGCCAAGTCAGCTAGGAACTGGAGAAAAGATACCTCTAGCATGAAAACAGTCCTTTCTTCATTTGATAACTCCCATTGACCGCAACATCGCGGAGTTTTGTGCAACACCAAACGCCTCTACCCAGGGGTCGGGGTGAGAACGAATAACTTCGGCTGACCCATCGGCAACAATGTCACCCCGGAAGAGGATCAACCGCGCACAGTTGTGAGTGGCTTCTGCCAAGTTGTGAGTGGACATGATGATGGAGGTTCCGGTGCGGATGAGGGCATCGAAAAGCTCTAGCATCGCGTCAATACTGGGGGCATCCAAGCCAGTGAAAGGCTCGTCTAAAACCAATAATTGGGGGTCAGTGGCAAGCGCACGCGCTATCAGGACGCGCTGACGCTGCCCGCCGGAGAGCTCACCGATGGGGCGATTATGCAGGTCGCTCAGTTTGACCAAGTCAAGTGCATGGGAGGCATGATCGCGGTCTTGCTTTGTGGCGCGGCCCAGCCAGCCGATGATCCCACACCGGCCATTGAGCACCGCCTGTTCGACTGTCAATGGAAAGTCCCACGCGACGTCGTGACGCTGAGGAACATAACCGAAGGATCCCGTGAGATGCACCGACCCACCCTGCCGGGGAATAAGCCCTAAGATAGCGCGCAATAACGTTGTTTTGCCTGCGCCATTAGGCCCCAAGAGCCCGACAAACTCGCCAGGAGCAATGCTTAACGATGCATCCTTAATCACCTGCCGCCCCGACAGCTCCACGCGGATGTTTTTAGCGTCTAAAAGATTATGCTGTGTACTCACGATTTAGCTCCTGGGGTTTTCCGTAGGCGCTAGATTGTCAGAAGCTGCATTGTCAGCAGTCGCGCCGGTGGTATCGCGAGTGGAGGTCTTTGACCGCGAGCGCGTAGCCATAACAGCCGCAGCTAACACCAGCACTCCTAAGCCTGCGGCGATTCCACCCCAGAGCAGCATATTGTTGCCCTCTGCAGCGTTGCTGACCGTGCTGTGTGCTGATGCTTCATCATAGGACGTAGCAAAAGCCGCGTTCGGGTCAGTTTCCTCGCCGGTAGTAAGAGCAATATCGCGCGTTACCGTCTGGACAGAGTCATCCGGCAACGTGACATCAACGCTTAACCGGATGTGGTGAATACCAGGTTGGGTAAACACCCAGTTGGCGTGAGTGTGCGTATTGTGCTCAACAAAGAATTCACCAGGTCCCGCCCCAGTGGTGGACCACAACACTTCTGGTGCACCAAAGCCACCTTGTTGCAAAAATAATGAAGCGTCGCCTGGTCCATCGTGACCTTCAATGCGCATGGTTACTCCCAGACCACCCGAGTTTTCAACCAGTGACGGTGCTTGTGTGTTCCATCCCAACCATGGCACGCCCGCGACCTCTACCTGCGGAACTACCCACACTTGCGCGCCGGGTTTGGCGCCGGTGAAATCATAATCGCTGTTTTCCGGAAGCGTTTGTAGTGCTGTGTTATCTAATGCGAGCACTACATCATCTACTTCCCGCCACACTGGTGTTGCCTGAGTATCGTCGCGGGCGAGGAGGACCAGTTCGCCATTGATAAATTGGGCGCCGAGATCGACGTGTCCGCGGGGGATGACTGTTCGGGTTCCGGCGGGAGCAATGGTTTCATCGGCAGTGACTACCTGCGCAAGTCCATCGCCTTGTGCGAGGACTTCTACATGTGATGATTGCGCTGCTATCGCAGCTGGAACGGCGGACAAGGACGCGGCGTGGAGACCGGCCGTGATGAGACCGGCAGTGGCAACTCCGGTTAAGGAGTGCCGCAGAAGGTGGTGATGGCGGTGAGAATTCATGTCTAGCTTTCTGTTCTTGAAGTTTTAAGGTGCAAGTGTGTCCGTTGTGCTTTTAGCACCGAGGCAATCTGTGAACTCGCGGGCGTTGTGCTTCATCAGATCGATGTAGGTGGGAACTGCCGCATCTAACGTGTCTCCGTAGATGGTGCAGACTTTCACGCCTGCGTTGCGGGCTACCTCGCGCAATGTAGCTGCTTGGGCCGTTTCATTGGGTTCAATAAATACGGCTGGTACCTGCAAGTTTTCCAGCGTCCTGCGCAACGCGATGACATCGCGGGGTGAGGCTTCTACTCCGTTGTTAGCAGTGACAAACCCGGCGGTTTTCATTCCATAACCCTGGTCCAAGTATCCGTACCCATGATGTGGGGTCACCAAATAGCGTCGCGAGGGTGGAATGGATTCAATTAGCTGTGTCACCTCGTGGTTCATCTCCCGGATCTGCGCAGCGTAGTTTGCTGCACGCTCGCGGAATTCATCACCGCGGGAGGGATCAATAACCGCCAACTGATTGGTTATCACGTCCACGTAGGCCAGGGCATTGGCGGCATTGTGCCACATGTGCGGATCAATTTCGCCGTGGATGTGCTTACCCAATACGGCTTGCGGAAGGAGATATACCTCAGTACCAGGTGTAGCGATGAATCGATACGCAGGATCTGCAGGCAATGGCTGCAAAGTGGAGGTACCGACTGCCACAATGGAATCCTCGATGGAACCTAAGTCATGGACATCGCGGAGCACCACGGCATTGCGGTCAAAGTCAGCGGCAATGTCTAGATGACCAGAAGATACTACGTGATCGCTAAATTGATACGGGTCTACGCCGACAGCAATGTTGATAGTAGACCGCGCTGTTTTTACGTCTTCACCAGCTATGACCGTCTTGCCCTGAAAGGTGAGCTTATACAGCCCGGGCTCAGTAAAAGCCCACGATAGGTGCATGTGCGCGTTATGCGGCAAGGTTGCAGCGCGGGATTTTGTGCCAAATACTTCCTCGGGTACACCAAAAGTTGAGGTGACATAGGCAAAGGCTTTGCCGGGGCCGGAGGCATCGACAAGCTCAACCTCTGCTTCATCGGTAGCTCCGGCTATGCGCAGCCCTAGCCACACGGTATCCAAGCTGACATCCTCGACCAGCGCGAGAGGAGTGGAACCGTAGGTATGCGAAGCATCGCCTACTTCCAACAACGGTGCGGAACTGGACTCGGCGATGGTGCCCATCAGCGCGCGCGGTTCCAGCAGCAGGCCATTGGCCAAAGCAAGATCAGCATACGCAGCTTCGCGAACGGTGCGTAGGGAAGGCTCGAATGTGTGCGGATCAGCACCGGGTGGAACCAAGGAGGTGACCACGTCCTGGGGGCCTACAATGTTGCGCGCAATATCAGCCATGATGGGAGTGGTAGCTACCACACGCAGTCCATCGGTCGAAGTAGCCGCTGGTTGCACGGCGCAACCAGCAAGGACGCCAACCGCGCACAAGGAAAGGATGTGAAGTGGTAAACGCATAAGCTGCACTAGACCTCACGTTGCCGTTGCGCCGCGGTGTATGCCATGGCCAAGCCCAAAACGAAGAGCCCGAAGCCCATCGTGGCCACTCCGACGTTCAAAATAGAAGAGCCTGTGTTGGCAAGCTGGCCGTTCGCACCGCTGCCACTCGCGCCGTTTCCGGTCGCGCCGGCAGAGTTTCCACCTGCAGAGCCCCCAGCAGTGTTGCCATTGGCTGAAGAGTTGCCGCCAGATTGCGAGCCACCGCTTTGCGATGCCCCCGAGCCCCCAGCGCAAGCCCCACCGTTAGGGTTGACTTCCGCACCGAGGTCAAAGTGGCCTTCGGCGAAAGAGTTAGCAGGTTGTGAGCCGCCAACGTGGAATATCAGAGTGGCTTGACCCGCAACTTGTTTGTTGTCCTTGGTCACCGAGGACTGGCGGATAGTGACCTTATACGTTCCAGGCTGGGAAAAGAGCCAGTTGGGGTGAGCATGGGTATTTTCGGGCACGGTATGAACACCTTGTGCCTTATTGCCGGCACCGCGGAACCATTCCTCTCCAACAACCTGTCCGAGATTTCCTTGGGAGTAGACCACCATTTCACCAGGACCGTCAAAACCAACGAGTTCCCAGTCGACTGCACGAACGCCGTTAGCCGGCATGGACGTGTGTTGAGTGTTGGCACCGAGCCAAGGAACGCCAGGTACTTGCACCGAACCAATCATCCACGCTTTACCCTGGGGGACAGGGCCGATGCTTTGCGGTAGATCAACTTCGCCCTTGTCGGAGATATAAAAGTTGACTCCGTCTGCGTTAATCCATTCCGGCGGCTGGACCGTGTCATTTTTGATTTTTGGCACCAAACCGGGCACGCACTGTCCATTCTGGTTGCCGCTTTGGTTAGTACTATTTCCGGAATTTCCTGAGTTGCCAGCAGCGTTTCCATTTGTCGAAGTCCCCGCAGGGGAGGCCACGGCGTTCTGGGAGTTATCAGCCATTGAGGCGCTATCACCGCTGCTTGCAGGGGCCCCATCTGCTTGTTCAACAATCCAAGTGTATCGAACCGTATTGGACCTCGAGGCATTGTTTTCTGCATACACGTTCATTACGTAGGTGCCCGGTTGTGTAAAGGCCCAGTTAGCGTGAACGTGCGAAGGAATCGCTTGGTGAATCTGAGCGCCAGAGGTTATACGCGTGTCGCCATTGCTGAGCAGCGGTGACATTCCTCCAAATGTTCCAGAGGTAAACAAGAACACATCTCCTGGCCCGTCAATGCTGTCAAAGACAATATTGACGGCATCCAAACCAGTGCCTTGTAGCTCCAACGTGTCCCAACCAGGCCACAGAAGATTTTGGTCTTGGGTGAGTGGAAGCAAGTAAGAAGGCACACCGATCCCTTGAATATTTGCAGTTTGGTCAGTGTACGCCGCTGCCTTAACCCGCAGCGTGAACGCATCATCGGAATGCTTTACTTGGTGACCAGTGACATCCTCTTTCAACCCCAGTCGGAGCTGTCCACCTTCTTCGCGCACGTGAAAGGCATCAACGTGACCCACGCTAAATTCCATCTCTGCACGGGCCAAGCCAGGGTGGAACACTATTGCGAATGCTACGAAGACGACTAACGCCATCCGCAGCAGCAATCTACCGGCTGATTTCAACGCTGAAGTAGATAAAGAAATCATAAGAATCCTTGCGCGGGTCGGGGATGAAAGAGCAAGACTTGCGTCTTTAGGAACTGAACGAAGTAAAGCGGCTGCATAAAGCAGCCGCTGGGTGAGGCCTTAGAACTTCAGAAATGGAATGGATTTCAACAATGGGAATAGCTGGGGCAGGAACATCTGGACCACAGCGATAACCAGCGGTACCACTCCGATTCCAACCAAAGGCAAAAGAAGCACGAACGGGTTGATTCCCGCAGGTTTTTTCGGTGCCGGTGGCTGAACCGGCTTTGGCCGCTCAGACGGCTTAGGCTTCACATACGTAGGTGTAGGGGCAGCGGAGGAGCTGGTCTGAACCGTCGAGGTTGGCGTGGAGGTCTCCGATGGCTGTGTAGGAACAGGCTTTTCGCTTGGCGATGCCTCAACGCTTGTTGTCGGCTGAGCCGGCTCGGATGGTTCTGATGGTTCCGATGGAACAACAGGCTTAACGCTTGGTTCTGATTCAGGTGCCGTCGAGGACTCTGATGATTCCTTCGGCTCGTCACTCTGCGTCGAGACAGGAGTCTCAGAAGATGATGTCTCCGTAGTAGACGATGGGGTGTCGGCAAAATCACCGATTTGCCAGGTGTACACGGCATCATTAGATTTATTACCGTTTGATTCCACGTGCACATTCATCTTGTACTCACCGGGCTCAGTGAATGCCCAGTTGACGTGGCGGTGGGCAGGGTAAGCTTGGTTGATTCGCTCGCCCGACTTTAATTCGTAGCTTTTGGAGTTCGTGACTGGTGGAAGGGCAATCATATTAGTCTCGAAAATGAAGACTTGACCGGGGCCGGTAATTGTATCGAATACAATGTCAATACTCTTAAAACCGCCTTGACTAATTGGCGTCGTTTCCCAGCCAGGCCAGATAATCTCTGGACGCTGCGTGGCCGGCAAGAAGTAGCTCGGTTTGCCTATGAAAGGGATTTGTTCCGTCTGAGGTTCGAAAGCCTCATCAGTGGCATGAAGAATGATGTCTTCTGGTTTGTGAACGGTGTTTATCTTGGTTACGTCTTCTTTGAGCTCTAGGGATAGATTTCCATCCTTAACGGTGACGTAGAAAGCGTCGATGTGGCCTTTGCTGAGGATGAGTGGGCCATCGGCAGCGTGCGAGACTGCGCTGTGCAGCATTGCTGCTACCAAAACAATTGCAGTGATAATTGCGGTCACAAGACCTAGTGATTTTCTCGCGAAAATCGAATTGCGATACATTATTGCGTCTTCCTTTCTGGAA
>JAXFXA010000080.1:0-8035 GCA_034091885.1 Corynebacterium sp. | reverse complement strand
TCGGTGATGACTGGAATACCCCCGATGGGACTGCAGTGCGCGACTACATCCATATTCGTGACCTTGCAGACGCTCATGTCTTGGCATTGCAATCCAATACACCTGGAACTCATCGAATTTTCAACTTGGGTTCCGGCGACGGTTATTCAGTGCAACAAGTTATTGACATGTGCCGTGAAGTAACCGGACATCCCATTCCCGCAGAGCATGCTCCCCGGCGCGCTGGAGATCCTGCGGTTCTTATCGCTTCCTCTGCGAAAGCTAAAGCAGAATTAGGATGGACTCCGACGCGTACCGATTTGCGCACGATTGTTTCCGACGCCTGGGAGTTCACCCGCAACTTAGGTGACAACGCTCACTCGGCTCGACGCTAGTTCCTAGCGCACCGTCACGGCTAAGCAGCTGTAAATTGACGGTATGCTAGCTGACTTCCGTGTTGAACTTTTTCAACGCAGGATTCGGCAATGCCCTCGTTGTAGCATCGGAGCATCAATTGGGTAAGCCTGTGCAAGGAGTGTTCCTCGGCAGATATTCTGAGAGCAATTCCGCCGGTCATAGCAAACCCTCTTTTTATTTGAGCTGCAGCATATAGACACATGGCATTGGCGCGGATTTCTCCGGCGAAGGACTGAGCGACTGCAAGCAAAATCGGAGCTGCTTCATTGGGGCTTTCTAAGTAGAAATCCGCTGAGATATCTCGGAGCGGGGTTTTGGCCACGGTGAGAGCAGCATCGAGCAGCAAACTACGTTCATGTAAAAACTCTTCTTGTGCATTGGTGCCATGATTGCGCGCTTCGTGGAGAAGCTCTAGGCATTGTTCTCGGAGTTTTTCTACGCCGAAGGTAGGTTCCCGCAGCCAATCAACGTCCTCGTCGCCGATGGTGCACTGCTCGGAGGTCTCATCCGTTCCCAAGATGCCTGCTAGAGCATTGTGTGCAATGATTTCCACCAATTCTTGCATTTCCTGCCGATCGAGTTCGCTGAAGCAATGGTTTTTCTTTTGCAATGGCGCCACAACGTCTTCTCTCGATAAAGCAGGTAATTGCCCTGTTTCAGTAAACGGGCGCCATGCTGGTGCAGTAGCAAGCTCAGGAATCATTCCTTCTATCCAATGTGCGTACTGAGTACAAGTGGTGTCGAAACAGTCTGAGCGTTCCCCTAGCTCTTCTAGCAGATCAGCAAGGAACATTTCATACTCAATCAGCGGATGCAAAAAGAGTGAGTAACGTTCGGCAACTGCGATCTCTTTGACGTGCCACGCGGCAGGAAGGTCAATTTCTGTTGCGTCGGCGGCATCGAAAAGCTGTGCAAAGGTTGTTTTATACTCCCCAGCTGGCCGAGCAGACACAACAAAAGCAAAAATGTGATCAAAATGGTGTCTCGCCAGATCTGCTAAAGCTTGTGGCAGGACATCTTCCGCATTATCGATGTCGCAGCGAAGCGTGGGCCCGAGATACGTCCGGTTATCAATATCCTCAAAAGTCATAAGAACAATTGATTCGGTAGGGAAAAATCCGAAGATGCCGGGAAGGTTAGCCAGTAGGTCTCCGGGAGATGAAATGATGTGAGGCGAGGTAAACTGCATGGCGGTGTTTTACTTCCTAAGTTGAGAGGTGAACAAGGAATTTCTACTTACCCATTCATTCCACGTCACCTGTCCCCGCGCAGCACATCTGCAGGGGTCTAAGCCTGTGGATAAGTTCGCTCGTCCCTTTCAGCCTCGAGTTTTCCACAGGGCAAATATTATTTTGCTTGCGGCAAACGTACGTCCCACCTAGAATGATCGCTCTTCACGAGATTGATGTCGAAGAGCTACTTGACATAATCCAATCGCAATCAGACCGTAAGTGCAGTACAATCGTTTGATTATTGCTCCACTGACCACAACGATGAGTGGCATCGATTCCGCCGAATTGAAACCACCCAGACCATTTTTGACAGGATCTTCATAGTCATGAGCAGGGTGTGGTTCACGGAATACAATGCCGTGCTGTGTTGTTATGGGGTTAGTACTGGGTGATAAGTACAAGGAGGAAACATGCAAGAACAAAACCGTCCCATGTATGAGATGGAATATCCCGCACCTGCAGTAAACCAAAGGCCCACGCTAGTGGTCGCTTTAGAGGGTTACGCAGATGCTGGTTTTGCTGTGGAATCAAGTGCTAACCACCTCAAGGCAGCGTTGGAGTCTCGGCCTTTGGCTACGTTCAATACTGATGAACTGATTGATTACCGTTCACGCAGGCCCGCCGCTACTTTGGAAACTGATTCCACCGTAGAAATGGAATCAATGGATTTAGACATCCGCGTCATGAAAGATATTTCGGATAAACCTTTCCTTTTGCTATCTGGCCCTGAGCCTGACCTACGCTGGAAGGCGTTTACTCAAGCTGTAACTGACCTTGTGAAACGCTTTGATGTGGAAAACACTATCTGCTTATATGCAGCACCTATGCCGGTGCCGCACACGCGTCCGATGGTTGTGACCGCGCATGGCAATTCCAAAGACCTCATTGGCCATATGGTTCATATGGATCAAAAGCTCATTGTTCCTGGCTCAGCGCAATTGATGTTGGAAAAGGTACTCGCCCAGGCTGGACGCAACGTTGCCGGATATACGGCACATGTGCCTCACTACTTGGCATCGTCAAGCTATCCGCAGGCCACATTCGAATTGTTGGATGCTATTGCCTCTGCCGTAGGCCTTGATCTTCCGCTCAAGGTTTTGGAAAAGGACATGGAACGAGTCAACAACCAAGTTACTGAACAAGTGTCAGACTCTGAGGAGGTTTTGGGAGTCGTCCACGCGCTTGAGCAGCAATATGATGCCTATATCGAACGGTATCGGCAAGAACATCCCCAGGCCATCATGCCCGGAGAGAAAGATGTCCCTAGTGGTGAGGAAATTGGAGCAGAGTTCCAGCAATTTCTTGCAAAACTTGGCACTGTAGATGACTTTCTCGCTGAAGACATCGATGACGCCGAAGATAATTCTGGAACCATCGAAGATGACTCCTAGGACTCAAGCTGGCTAAGGTGGAAAGGGTGAATCTCTCCCAGTTACTGCCTGACCTAGATGAAGTACCGGAATCCCTCGTTGACGAGGCTATCTGGGATACTTTTGTATCGTGGACCCGTCAACGTGGGATTTCTCTTTATCCAGCTCAAGAGGATGCCTCGTTAGCGGTGCTCACCGGCGATAACGTCATTTTGGCGACTCCTACTGGGTCAGGTAAGTCAATGGTGGCTAATGCCGCACACTTTGTTGCGTTGGCCCGTGGTCAAAGAAGCTTTTACACTGCGCCGATTAAAGCTTTGGTCAGCGAAAAATTCTTTGCCTTATGTGAGATCTTTGGTCCAGAAAACGTCGGAATGATGACAGGCGATGCAACTGTCAATGGTCAAGCACCGATCATTGCTGCGACTGCGGAAATCGTAGCCAACATTGCTCTTCGCGATGGTGCGGCCACACCCATTGATCAGGTCGTTATGGATGAGTTCCATTATTATTCTGATCCAGATCGAGGTTGGGCTTGGCAAGTTCCTTTGCTCGAATTGCCTAACGCCCAATTTGTCTTAATGTCAGCAACTTTGGGCGATACGTCTTGGTTGGAAAAGGATCTCACAGACCGAACCGGCCGTACAACGACGTTTGTTGGCGGTTCCACGCGCCCTGTCCCTTTGGATTTTTCCTACACTTTCTTGGCTGTGCACGAGACGGTGCAGGAGCTTCTCGATGTCCACAAGGCGCCCATTTACATCGTTCACTTTTCCCAGAGAGAAGCAGCTGAACGCGCGCAAGCCCTAACATCACTTTCAGGGCTTATCGATGAAGATGAGAAAAAACAACTCGCACATAAGATTGGTGGTTTTCGATTCAGCACAACTTTTGGCAAAGACCTGTCGAAATTACTTCGCCGAGGTATCGGCGTCCACCATGCGGGGATGCTGCCTAAGTACCGGCGCTTAGTAGAACGCTTGGCTCAAAAGGGACTGCTGAAAGTAATTTGTGGCACGGATACCCTCGGCGTGGGGATTAACGTTCCCATTCGCACTGTGTTAATGACTGGGTTGGCCAAATATGATGGGCGGAAAGAACGAATTTTGAGTTCACGTGAGTTCCATCAAATAGCAGGTCGTGCAGGAAGAGCAGGCTTTGACACTGAAGGAACTGTGGTTGTTGAGGCACCCGAGCATGAGATAGAAAACGCCAAGGCGCGGCGTAGAATCGGCGACGATCCTGCTCGTTTAAAGAAAATGAAGAAGAAGGCGCCCCGAGACGGTTCGGTGTCGTGGTCAGAAAAGACGTTTTCGAGGCTCACTCACGCCGAACCGGAACCGTTGACGTCGCAGTTCAAGGTCTCCACGTCGATGCTGCTCAATGTATTGAGCCGTCATGGCGATGGATACGAGCATATGAAGCATATGCTGCGCACTAACCATAATTCTCGGGCACAGCAAAACCGCCAGATTTTGCAAGCGCTGGATTTGTTCCGCGGTCTTTTGGATACAGGCGTGGTCCAGCGCTCAACAAAAGGCTTGGATATTTACGGACGCCCCTATCACGTTGTCAGGGAGATGCCCAAAGATTTTGCGCTTAATCAGCCTCTTGCGCCTTTTGCACTCGCAGCGCTGACTCTGGTGGACAAAGAATCTCCTACCTATGCATTAGACATTGTGTCTATTTTCGAAGCAATCTTGGACGATCCTCGCCCAGTTCTCTTAGCTCAGCAAAAGAAACGCCGCGGGGAAGAAATTGCCGCCCTAAAAGCAGAAGGCGTGGACTATACCGAGCGAATGGCCCTGGTAGAAGACATCACATGGCCTATGCCTCTTGTAGAACTGCTCGAGCAAGCATATGAGACCTTTGCACAATCTAACTCGTGGGTTCGTGAGTTTGAGTTGTCACCAAAGTCTGTTGTCCGCGACATGGTAGAAAACGCCATGACGTTTTCAGATCTTACGGCCACCTATGGGCTCGTGCGATCAGAAGGTGTTGTTTTGCGGTATCTCACAGATGTTTGGCGGACACTACGTCAATCAGTGCCTGATGAGTACATGAACGACGAGTTGGCCGATATCATCGAATGGCTAGGAGAGCTCATTCGACAAGTCGATAATTCTTTGGTCAATGAGTGGGCACAGATGACGGGTGAGGACTCCGCGATTTCTCCAGAAGTATTGGTAAAGGAGCTCGCTTTCGGGGTTGAGGATCCTAATGCTCTCACTGCTAACCGCCGCGCTTTTGAAATAATGGTGCGCAATTATATGTTCCGAATTGTGCAATTATTTGCCTTCGAACAGGAAGATAGACTTGCGCAGCTATTGGAGTATTTGGAATCCACACCGGACTTTGGCGCCGCACTAGATGCTTACTTCGATGAATACTCGGATATCGATACCGGCCCTAACGCGCGTGGACCGGAGTATTTTATCCTCGGCGATACTAGTTCGCGTCAATGGCATGTGCGCCAAATCGTCGCGGATCCAAAAGACGATCGGAGTTTTCAGTTTGTGGCGATGGTGGACCTTGATGCATCAGATGAAGCTGGTGAAGTGCGTCTGGCTAGTTTAGAAATCGAGTACTAGTTACCCCTGAAGGATTGAACAACTTATAGATTCCTGTAGAATCATAGGCATGTACAATAAAGAGTACCGTCCTACTCTGGCACAATTGCGCACTTTCGTAACTATTGCGGAAAACAAGCACTTCGGAACCGCCGCGCAGAGACTGAACATTTCCCAGCCATCACTGTCGCAGGCTCTCGTTGCTTTGGAACAAGGCCTGGGCGTTCAGCTCATAGAGCGCTCCACCCGCCGCGTTATCGTTACGTCCGTCGGTGAACGCTTGCTTCCTTATGCTAAAGAGATTCTGGACGCTGCTGACTCTTTTATGATGCACGCGCGGGGTGCACACGGTGAGCTCACAGGCCCAGTGTCAATCGGCATCATCCCTACTATTGCCCCGTACATTTTGCCTAAACTACTCACGGGAATCCATCAACAGCACCCCGCACTAGAGCCGCGCATTATCGAGGAACAAACTCATCATCTGCTCGATAAATTGCGAGATGGCCAGCTAGATTTTGCCATTTTAGCTTTGCCCGTGGAGGTCTCGGGTTTAGTAGAGATTCCGCTGTATCGCGAAAGGTTTGCCGTCGTTCTTGACAAGAATGATCCCCTAGCTGGTCGCGACGACTTAACCTTAGAAGATCTCCAGTCATTAGAGCTTCTTTTGCTTGACGATGGTCATTGCCTCCGTGACCAAATTGTCGATCTATGTCGCCGCGCGCATTTAAACCCTAGTGAAGTCACTAGTGCTGTTACGCGTGCTTCTTCGCTAACCACGATTATGCAGCTAGTAATTGGTGGCTTGGGTTCGACCCTCGTGCCCGAATCAGCAATACCCACTGAAGTGAATCATTCCAGCCTAAGTTTGTCGAGCTTTGCCCCTGGAATTGAGGCTGAACGAGAAATCGGCATCGTTTTCCGTGCTTCCGCGGCTCGTGGTGAAGAGTTCCGCCAAATCGGTACACTCATCAAATCCGCGTTCGATGATGCCCGTAAGCGCGCAGAGACGATCTATAACATGGGACCACACTTGCACCAGGACTAATCCTCGACCTAGAAGCGTCAATGCCGCAACTCGATACCGTGAATATCGGGCTGCGGCATTTATTGTTGCAGCAATTAAGACTTTTGCACTTTCGTCAGTAGCGAACCCCTACACAAGCAATCCACGCATAGGCGTTAAGAGCGCATCGAATCTGCAGGAACTGGGCCGCCAACTGCTTGACGGTAGAGATGAGCGTTGGCAAGAATCGATGCCGGCATTAGAATAAACAAACCCAATCCTAGAGTCAAAAGCCCACCAAAGAACACGATGATTCCAAACAGAATATTGAAACCAATCAACGGCAAGTAGTTTCGTAGACCTGCTGAAAATCCCGCTTTGATGGAGTCGACAAATCCCCCGCGACCGTCAGCAGCCACCCATGGCATGAGCTGAAGCAATGGGTTGATCAGCAGAGTCACCACAATAAGGGCTCCCGCCCCAGCAAGGAGTTTACCTAGTACTGGCCCCCAAGATTCAACGCTTCCTTCGTCAAACCCCGGTGACATAACAGCTTGATCAAGGCTCAGCATTAACGGCAACAGGATAACTAAATTGAGAATCAGGCTGAAAAATCCAACAAAAAGAACTACAAACAATGTTGGCCAAAAGTGGACATCTTTTCCGAAGTCTCGCCACTTAGCACCTACACGATCCACCTCACGCGTAGCTAAACGGTAAATAAAGGGCGTAAACACTAATCCGAGCAAAGAAACCGGATTGAATGTCGAGTAGAAATTAGGTTCTTCAGCAAAGCCCGTTCCACCAGACGAGCTAGCTACCATAATTGCAGTGAAGAGCCCACCCACAACCATCATCACTGCCAGCAGGGCCACGGACCCTAGAATCCACAGCACTGCGTTGCTGAACACGCTGCGGAAACCAAAACGAATGGCGGAGGTAATACTAACTTGCTCTCGGGTGACCGAGACTAACTCTCCAGCCCCGTTTACTCCCGCTTCTTGTTGGTAACCGTAAGCGTTGTGGCCGCTATAGTTGTTGCCAGGGTACTAAGGATACGAACTTTCGGACTTCCCAAAATCTGGACGATCTTCTGGGTGCGAAGTAGGCTCCCAGTTTGGCTCATTCGAACCAAATGGGTGCG
Source organism: Corynebacterium sp. (assembly GCA_034091885.1). GTDB lineage: Bacteria > Actinomycetota > Actinomycetes > Mycobacteriales > Mycobacteriaceae > Corynebacterium. Next base: position 317 of record JAXFXA010000080.1, on the reverse strand, counting down.
CGCCATCTTCTGGTGGCCGCGGTGGCATCGTCATAACATGTTCTCCTATTTCCAAGTAATGAGAAAACGCAGGTTTTCAAACTGGCTAGTGTTGCGTGAATGCATTTTATTCACCACTCGAGTATACACTGCATACATATTTAGCTAAGCCTTACCTCCCCTCCAGTTCGATTTGCTAATGCGGGTAGAATTAACAGCTAGTTATGAATCAAAATGCCCCTGACATAAAGCAATCCACCTCGCCGAAAACCCCGCCTACCGCAGCCGGTCACGCGCACGTGCATGCGGCGGCTCGGCGAAAGGAATTGTACGCTGAA
>JAXFXA010000079.1:0-4375 GCA_034091885.1 Corynebacterium sp. | reverse complement strand
GGGGGGCGGGCCCCCGCCGTCGCGCCCCCTCCCCTCTAACTATCTATGGATTATTTGTGGCCGTGCTTGCTCGCTAGGGAAGCCGCGGGCAAGCAATTTTCCTAGAGACGGACGGGATAATCTTGTTTCTCGATGTTTGGGTCGATGCGCTTTTCTACGAAGATTCCGTGCCAAATCATGAAAGCCAAGACTGTCCATAGACGACGAGAATGATCGGAAACTCCATCGCGATGCTCTTTTAGCATCGCCAAAACGGCGTTGCGGTCGAAGATGTCATCGGTAAGCGACTGCGTAATGGTATCTTGCGCCCAACCGTAAAGCTCATCCCCAGCTAGCCAGTGGCGCATTGGAACCGGGAAGCCCAGCTTCTTGCGGTGCAAGACATGCGGGGGCACAATCTGCTCCATAGCTTTGCGCAGGGCGTACTTCGTGGTGCCGTGGGAGATTTTGTACTCATGCGGAATTGACTCCGCCACGGCGAAGACTTCCTTATCCAAGAAAGGAACCCGCAGCTCCAGCGAGTTTGCCATATTCATCTTGTCGGCTTTCACCAAAATATCGCCACGCATCCACGTGAACAAATCAAGATGTTGCATCCGTGCAACCGGATCCATATGGCGCGAATGAGCATAAATAGGAGCGGTGACTTCCTCGTGGTTCCACTCTTTCTTTGCCCATGGAATTACTCGTTGCATCTGCTCAAAATTGAATGAGCGGGCGTTGCCGTAGTAACGCTCTTCCATCGTCATAGAACCGCGCTCAAGAAGCGACTTGCCTTTCATTCCGTCCGGCAGAATGCGTGACAGCGTACCCAAGCCGCGGCGAAGCGGGGAAGGAACCTTTTCAAATGGTGCCAAAGACAAAGGCTCTTTGTAGATTGTGTAACCACCGAAAAGTTCGTCAGCACCCTCGCCGGACAAGACAACCTTGACATGCTTACGAGCTTCGGCAGCCACGAAATACAACGGGACCAAAGAGGGGTCTGCCACAGGATTGTCCAGGTACCACATAATCTTTGGAATTGCGTCTGCATATTCCTCGGGGGAGACAATCTTGACAATATGCTCGGCCCCGATTGCGGCAGCAGACTCGGCGGCAACATCTACCTCGGAGTAGCCCTCGCGCTCAAAACCAGTGGTAAAGGTCAACAGATCTGGATTATGGCGTTTGGCCAGTGCTGCGATCGCAGTGGAGTCGATACCACCCGATAGGAAAGAACCAACAGTCACGTCAGCGCGCATATGCTTTTCGACGCTATCCTCCAACGCCCGAGCAATACGATCGTAGAGCTGTTGTTCGTTATCTACCGACTTCGTCTGAAATTCAGGTGCGAAGTAGCGTTCAGCCTTGACATCTTCACCTGGTCGCAGTGTAACTGTGCAACCAGATTCAACGCGCCGAATATTGGCATGCAGTGACTCTGGCTCTGGGACGTATTGTAGGTCGATGTAGTGCTCGATAGCTCGCTTGTCAAGGCTAAGCTCTAGACCGATGTCATCGGCAACCGCGAGAATAGACTTCATTTCTGATGCAAAGACTGTACCAGCCTCAGTCGTGGCATAGTACAGAGGCTTAATGCCGAATTGGTCGCGGGCTGCGAACATCACCTTGTCTTGGGTATCCCAAATGACGATGCCGAACATACCGCGTAGATGTTCTACAACTTTTTCACCCCAATGGTGGTATCCCACAACAATAGGTTCGCCATCGCCCTCAGTGTTGAAGGTGTAACCGAGAGCTTGTAACTCTGTGCGCAACTCTAAATAGTTGTAGATTTCACCATTAAACGTCATTGCATAACGCTCGGGAGACTCCTCGGGTCCCCAGCGTAGTGGCTGGTGGGAGTGCTCTAGGTCAATAATGGAAAGACGGTTGAAACCGAATACGGCGTCGCTGTCGTGCCATGTTCCTGCGGCATCCGGCCCGCGATGGTACATACACTCCAGGCTGCCTTCGACTGCCGTAACAAAGTCACTGGCATTGCCTTGGGCCGTTAACATGCTTACGAGTCCACACATGGGTGAATACGTACTCCTTATAAATATGTAAAAGCAAGATGGTAGAGGACATCTTGCGCTTGGGGCGCCTTAAAAACAGAGCAGAATCATAATGAGGGGATACTTCACTGTACTTCTTGCCGCGTGGCTGCCCAAGGCGGCGCGCAGAGTTGAGGGGACATCGTCAAGCAATCGCTCAGCAGGAGATGCTTAACGATGAAACTATGAGGAAACTATAGAGCCAACGTTGACAGGCAGGCATGCTTTAATTTTCGAGGTAGTGCCACGTATTGGTGCAAACTTTCGGTTGATTGGGGGCGGGGAGTGCTGTGAGTTGGGTTACATGATCGACCTGCGGTTTTGAACTTTAGTGAACTCCTTATGCAGGTGGCGCGGTGCCATGAAATTAATGGGGGAACAACAGCTAATTAACAGAATTCTTTGGTGAAAAGGAAAAACCTAAGAATCTTTCTGAATGCACTATCCTGATTGAATAGGAATGTTCTGTGTCTCGCATGCAGAATGTTGAGAAGTTTGTGTGGACAGAAAGGTAGAACGCACGTGGGACAGCGTAATAAGCGCACCTTAGCCCAAAAGGCTGCACTATCCGGCGTTTTGGCGCTGGGTGGTTTGACCTTGTCAGGGTGTGAAGTAGCTCCTCCTGAAGCGGTAAGTAAGATTCTAGGCTTCGGATGGCCTACCGGTGTAACACCGGAAGCTCATGCAATGTACAACTTCTGGGTCTGGGTTTGGGTACTGGCTTGGACAATCGGAATTATCATGTGGGGACTTTTCCTCCTCGCTATTTTCCGGTGGACATCTAAGCGTGCTGAAAAAGAAGGCCGAGGAGAGTTCCCAAAGGCACTGCAGTACAACGTGCCATTGGAGATTGCACTGACAGTAGTGCCGGTCATTATCATTATGACGCTGTTCTTCTTTAACGTTCAGACTCAGCAAAAAGTGGTTGCCCTTGATAAGGATCCTGAGGTAACCGTCGATGTCACCGCATTCCAGTGGAACTGGAAGTTCGGGTACGCGAATGTTTCTGCGGCACTCTCTTCGACTGGTGCGGAGTACGACGGTACGGACGAAGAACGCAACGCTCTTGCAGAAAAGTCTGCGGTAGACCCTGAGGGTATGCCGAACGCTAACCCAATTCATGGTGCGTCCATGGGTGATATCTCTTACCTCAACTTCAACGACATTGAGACCTTGGGTGAGCCAGCTGAGATTCCTGTATTGGTTCTACCTACGCACACACCAATTGAATTCCGTCTGGCTTCGGGCGATGTATCGCATGCATTCTGGGTCCCAGAGTTCCTGTTTAAGCGCGACACTTACGCGCACCCAGAAAATAACCAGCAGGAGCGTCGCTTCCAGATTGCTGAAATTACCGAGGAAGGCGCGTTTGTCGGCCGCTGTGCAGAAATGTGCGGAACTTACCACTCGATGATGAACTTTGAAGTTCGTGCCGTTAGCCGTGCTGACTTTGAGTCCTACATGCAATACCGTATTAACAACCCGGAGGCGCCAAACTCCGCTGCTTTGGCTTCCATCGGGCAAGAACCGTATGCAACCACGACTCATCCTTTCAATTCTTCCCGCACTGATACCCGCGGTGGACAAAATGACATCGACGCGAACGCCAAGGCATAAGGATAGAGAGGTTTAAATCATGCAAGCTAGTGCAAAGGTAATGTACTCCATTGCCGCATACTTGTTCGTTTCACTGATTGTTTACACTTTGGGTGTCAATTTCATTGACAGCAACGGCTACCTAATGGGGCCAGAGTGGGTAGGCATAGTCAGTTTGCTCTTGGCATTTTTGCTGGCGATGATGCTCGGTGGATATTTTCACCTCACCGCAAATAAGGCTGATCTTCTTCCAGAAGATTGGGAAGAGGCAGAGACTGAAGACGCTGCAGGAATCTACGGTTTCTTTGCACCAAGCTCCATTTGGCCGTTTGCTATGACCATGTCTATTGCAGTTCTTGGCCTGGGAGTTATCTACCTTTACTACTGGTTGATTGTCCTCGGAGCCATCTTGTTGGTGTGGTCCACCACCATGCTGTCCCTTCAGTACGGTCTGCCTAAAGAAAAGCACTAAAACGTTAGCTAAAAGCTAACTTTCTGTCTAAAACTTCTCGCAATCCCGCCTTGGATATCCAAGGCGGGATTTTGCTTTGTCGGAATGCCCGGCAAATAGTTCCCTGCGAACCCAAAAAAATTATGAAGGTGGAAATTGTACGTGGGAGTGTACGGCCGGTCCGGCTTTGAAAATAAACTATTGCTGCAATAGAGGATAAGAAAAGTGCAGATAGGGGTGTGAAAAATGCAGGGTCATTCGAAAGTTGCAACCCTGCGATTATGCCGAAACC
>JAXFXA010000078.1:0-19483 GCA_034091885.1 Corynebacterium sp. | reverse complement strand
TTTTTGAAAGTAACTCCTTAAGTCCCCGCGTTATGGGACGTATTAAAGAAGAGCTTTCGCGCATTTCCGTCCCCGTTTATCTGCTGCCAGGAAACCACGATCCTTTGGTCGCCGATTCCATATTCTTCAATGAATTATCGTCGGAGTCGTTGCCAAACATTCATGTCATTGCTGATTCCCAACCTATTCCCGTCAAAGACAACATTGAAATTGTAGGTGCACCATTGCGCGATAAAATGGCGTCGTGTGATCTCGTTGCGGCAGCTTTGGCACCTCTTGGCCGTGCTGAGGGAATCAGAATCGGGGTGGGACATGGTCAGGTTCAAGGGTGGGGTGACGCTGAAAAATTAGACACCATAGATCTTGCTGGGGTGGAAGAGGCGATCAACGCAGGAATAATTGACTATTTGGCTTTAGGGGATACGCACTCGACGCAAAGCCTGGGAAATTCTGGTGCAGTGTGGTTTTCAGGTTCTCCAGAAACGACTGACTTCAAACATCTTCCTGGTGGTGGTGGAGAGAGTGATTCAGGTAACGCATTGGTAGTAACCATTTCCAAGCAGATTGGTTCTATCCAGCCAAGTGGCTCCGCGACTGCCAGGGCTTCACGCAAAACGTGCACCGTTGATGTAACCAAGCATTCGTTGGGGGAGTGGATTTTTGAATCCATCGCTATGGATATCAACAGCAGCACTGACGTTGATTCCTTTATCGAGCAATTGGAAGCCTATCCAGATAAACGTCGTACAGTCGTTAAATATAGTTTGACCGGTGCGATCAGCATGGAAGAACATGCTCGGCTCGAATCTGCACTTTCTGCCCTAGAACCGGTCTTTGCATCGCTGCGTCCGCGTCTGCGCCTTATGGACTTACATGTAACTCCTGCTGCAGAGGAGTTGCGTGAGCTCGGATTGAGTGGCTTTGCTTTGGCCACGCTCGATGAGCTTATCGATGATATGGATGACAATCCAACAGCGCGAGATGCGGCCAATTTGCTGTACCGTCTGGCAGCGGAGGAGAAGTAGGTATGCGTTTTCACAGTATTGAGCTTTTTAACGTGCGTGGCATCAAGCATCTTAAGCTTGACAACATCCCTGCTACGGGTGTCGTCGTGGTTCACGGGCCAAACGAGGCGGGAAAGTCCACTATTGCTGAAGCCATAAATATGGTTCTTAACGTTTCATATCGCCGTAATGGTAAAGATACGCGCGCGCTAGAGCCCGTTCATGAGTCTGCAAGCCCACGGATTGTTTTAGGAATGAGTGCTGGTGACTATCGTTTTGTCATCGACAAGCAATATTTGAAGTCGAACTTTGCGGTATTGCGCATTGAAAGCCCCCGGCCAGAGACATTAAAAGACAATGATGCTGAGGCGCGGCTGGCCGAGATACTGGGAGCGCATACTGACAAAGCATTGTTTGATGCATTGATGATGCGCCAAAGTGATGCCCACGATGCAATCAAAGCCGCTGGCATTCCTGTTGTGGGAGAAGCTCTCAGCGAGTTTACTGCGGGTGAAGAATCTGCTGATAACAATAATGACGTTTCCCAACAACAGCGAAGTGATGACTCTGAGCTCATGCAGCGCGTGCAGGCTGAATACACGCGGTACTTTACTTTGAAGTCTGGTCAGCCCAGCAAAGAACTCAAAGATGCTATTTCGGCGCACGACACTGCGCAGCAAGAATTTGAAAAGACGCAAGAGCAGATGGACCTCGCTCAGCAGTGGGTAGATTCTGTCGCACGCGAAGAAGAAAGAATTCAGCAAGCTCACGCTGAATTGCCCGATGCGCGAGAAGAACTTAGCTTAGCGCAGCTTGCTATGAATGAAGTCGAAACATTACGTGGACGCCTGGAGAACCTGAAAAAAGATGAGGCTTTGATTGCCAAGGACGTTTTTCACCTCAATGGATTAGTCAGTGAGTCACAGAAGCGGCAAGCGCGCTTAGACGAAGCACAACTAAAAGTACAGGCAGTAGAAGACAACCTTCCCAGCTTGGAAGAAAATGCTGCCGAAGAGGCTAAGCACGTTGCTGACCTAGAAGCCAATCTACGAGTAGCGAAGGAAAAACACGGTAAGGCGTGGGAAAACTTCAAAGCTCTAAAAAAGCAACTTGGAACGCTTCAAACAATGCGTGATGGGCTCGTTTTACAGCGGAAGGTTGCAGAGCTTGATTCCGTAGATGCAGAGATGCAGAGTGCCCGAACCAAGAAAGCTGAACTTGGTCCTTCAATCACCGACGCGGACGTATCCCGTGCGGAGGACGTCGAACGTGAATGGCATTTTCATAAGGTGTCACGCGACGCAGCTGCCACTAAGTTCGTTTTGAGCGCCGATGAGCCCACGAACATTCACATCGACGGTCAAGACATCACAGTTACTGCAGAAGACTTATCTGTCGAGCTATCCCGTGACACCCACATCAAAATCGGTGCGGTTAGCGTTACCTACGTACCAGGCGCGGGAGTGGCTGATAGCAGCGAACTCGATGATTCAGTTCGTGCGTTTCGCGAGCAATTTGATGAGATCCTGCAAAAGTTCGGTTGTGGCGACATCGCTGCCTTGCGGAATCTATTCAAGCAACAGGAAGACGTTAATCGAGAAATTTCAGCACTAATTGAGAAGAAAGCTGAGATCTTGGATGGGGAAGACGCTGACCAAGTTCGAGCACAGTTATCTGCTCTCGACATCGGAGACACAGAGTGGAAAGAATCGGATCTCGCCAAGCTGGATGAGGAGATCAAAGAAAAAGTTTCTGAAGTAGCTGCACTCGAAGAAGCTGTTGAGGAAGCGAACCACGCTGTTGATGCCGCGGAAGCGAGATTAACGGGGTGGCAGGTACGGCCTGCGCAGGACGCACTTGTCAAGGCCACCATTGAAGCCCAATCTTTGCGAGCTCGCCTGCAACAATTGCAAGACGATTCTGCCGCTGATACTAGCGCGAGTGAAGTTGAAACCAGTCTCGAACAACAAGTCCAACATGCTCAGAAGCAGTTGGATGAGGCACAAATACATACAGCTTCTGCTGCTGCCGAGCTAGCCGCGGTACTTCCCGAGGAACGTCAACAAGCAGTCGACGGAGCAGTTGCACTAGTGAGGAATCTAGAAGAGCAATTGCGAGAGGCCGAGAATTCCAAAAATCGTCTCATGGGCCAGATTGCGGCAAGTCAAGGCGTTGCAGAAAAGGCTCATACTGCACAAGCTGCATGGGAGCGTGCAGCAGCTGAATTGGAATCAGTTCGACAGCGCGCGGATGCAGCAAAGTTGCTGTGGGATACGCTTACGCGGCATCGGCAAGCAGCTCGTGAGCGGTATGCGCAACCGTTTGCTCGCCGACTAAGCGCGTTAGCCTCCCGCGTATTTGGTGCCGGGGCAACCGTGCAGCTCGATGAGGACCTAGCTATTGAGTCCCGTAGTTTTGGCAGCGCATCGATACCTCTGGATGATTTAAGTGGAGGCGCGCGCGAACAAATGGCAATTTTGTCGCGCTTTGCCATTGCAGATCTCATCGCTGAAAGTAAGAAGGATTCTGTCCCTGTTATTATTGATGATGCATTGGGCAGCGCCGACAACCAGAGGATTCGGAGTATGTCAGCTCTATTCGCTGACGCCGGCCGGCGCTCGCAAGTAATAGTTTTGACCTGTGAACCCAGCCGTTACCATCGTGTTCCAGGCGCCCAACTCGTGGATATTGAGACTTTAAAGCAGATAGGAAACGTATAGCCTTCTCACCCCAAAAGAGGTAATCCTAACCAAATCTCACGTGCAGTGACTTGTAACGATATACGTATTCATTAATCAGTGCGGTAAGTTACAATCCATGAATTATGCTCCACGGTGGCTAAATGACGAAGAACAGGGATTTTGGCGTCAATATTTGGCAGCTGCTAACAAGATTGACCGAGTCATCGATGACTCCCTTCATTCCAATGGTGCATTATCTGCCCCCGAGTATGCAGTAATGGTGGCACTTTCTGAGGCCGAGGGGCGGCAGCTACGCTTACGCGAGTTGTGTACAGAATTGAACTGGGATCGCTCGCGAACTTCACATCAAATCACACGCATGGAAAAGCGCGGATTCGTGGCTAAAGAGAAGAGCGAAGGCGATGCTCGCGGTGTAATGGTATCCCTCACAGACGAGGGGATGCGTCGCCTTGAAGAGGCCGTCCCCGAGCACGTGGAGACTGTCCGCCGTTTGATTTTTGACCACCTTGACCCACAAGACGTTCCTGCTTTGCAGCGATTTTTTACCAATGTCTTGGCTGTGAACTCTATTCCTTCTGAGGAAAAGTAGACGACGCGTAACGTGAACCGCCGGTCTAGGGGCTTTCTAAGGAAAGAATCAGGGTTCAATTCAGGGAGTTCACCGATGTGCGCTGAGCACAAATCGAGTTAGATAGAAAGTACAAGCACACAAGCGAATTCAACAGTCCTTCGAACTGATTCATGTGCTCGAGGATTCCCGTGTGTTTTAGAACCCTACGGAGTTCGATGTACTGAAACGATATCTAGGCAAGGAGAATCACCATGACTAACTACGGCAATGATTTTGACGGAAGCTTTAATCAAGGCAACAACAACTCGTTGGGTGACGATCATATGCAGGAGGTTCCAATGTCAAAGCGTCAATTGCGTCGTTCCACTACCGATAAGTACGTAGCTGGTGTACTCGGTGGAATAGCTGAGACTTACGGTATTGATTCGACACTAGTGCGAATATTGTTCTTGGCTTCTTTCTTATTGCCAGGCCCGCAACTACTGCTTTACTTTGTTATGTGGTTTGTTATGCCACGTGGCTAAACAACAATTGGGTCATCTAGAGCTTCGCCCCGCTAGGATGTAGCTCATGATGACCCAAGACTTGTTCGAGCACCCTGCCAAACAATACAAGCAATTCAACATCGCGTCTTATCCGCAGCTTTCCCAGACGATTGGGCACCCAGATGACTTTGTAGACGGTGTGCCCAATGATGAACAGGCTGCTGCGATGGAAGATATTTTGAACAGTGCTGGCGATGCAACCTTGACTTTCGATGAAGCCAGCGGTTTGTGGATCACCGGCAGCGAAAGTGCTATTGAGGACATGTTCGCCCAGCGTGATGAATTTCTCGATGCACTGGAAGCAAATGAACATACCGAGCCCGCCTAGGTTCGGCCCAGTGTCAGGTAGTACCTGCTAGAATTAGGGTGATTATCAGCAATTATTAGCTTTGGGAGAAACACAATGTCTGAATTGCAGTTGAGCCGTCAAGAACGCGAACGCCGTGAAGCTGAAGTCCGGAGCAAAGATGATGGCTGGGTAGGGGAGTTCGTTGCATGGATCCCAATGGCCATCGGTGTTGCCGTTGTGATGGCTGCTCTTATGTTTGGCATGTATGCCATTGAAGCAACAGGAATCTAGGTTTTAGTTCTCCGCTGTGCCCTCGGCCGTTTGTATTGCAAACAAACGGCCGAGGGTCTTTGCATCTTTATGCGCGTTAGAACTAGCAGATGCAACGGAAAACACCCCCACCAACTGGTAAGTGCCAGATGGTGGGGGTGCAAAAGGGTGTCCCCGACAGGGATCGAACCTGCGACCTTCGGTACCGGAAACCGATGCTCTAATCCGCTGAGCTACGGAGACGAAATACGTTGCCACTCTCCATAAAGAAGCAACCTTAGCTATCTTAGCGCATTGAATGCTTGCTTGAGAAACCGCAGCGCAGATAACAGCTCTGATAACCTAGCGCACGATGACCACAATGAGGTCTCGTGGTCCGTGTACGCCTTCGACGCGGGAGAGTTCAATATCAGATGTAGCAGATGGTCCAGAAATCAGTGTTGAGGGGCGTGAGGGATCCATGTGTGCAATCATTTCCGGTACGCCAAACACAATTGACTCTGCACGAACAATACAAATGTGCCGGTCGGGGACCAAAGAGAAAGCTCGACGACCATCTTTCTCACCGGAAGTTAAGACTATCGTGCCTGTTTGAGCGCAAGAAACCGTTGATTCTGTGACCACGGCATCGACTGCGTTAAGCTCCCGTGGGTCTGTTGCAGGGTCATCGGAGAGTGCGGTGCCCGTGAAATCGGCGAACAATCCAGGGTCAACACCAGGAGCGAACTTTACGTTGTGTGCATTGCGTTGGGTGAGGATAGCAACAATCGAGGAGGCGAGCTCACCTGTGCTGGTAACGTGCACCTCTGCCCTGTAGTCTTCCAGGCGATCGATGAGAAGCGTCTGGAGTTCGTCGAGGTCAGTTGTGCCAATCCGGTTGTAGTCGCGTGGTGCGGTTACGGAGGCAGGTAGCTCTGCAGAGCGTTGTGCGGAGCGGATACGCGCCAAAATTTCTTGTTTGGCATCGACTACTGTCATGGCTAGTTTCCCTTCACCGGAATGTTGTGGTCATTGTCGGAGGAAGCCTTTTGCCCCTGCTCGCTTAAAGCGTTGGTGGGGAGGCCTTCGCGGCGGGCATCGGCAAGCAATTGCTGTGCTTCATCAGTTGCGAACCATTGGCGGAAGGTTTTCTTCGGAGGCACGACGGTGTCACGTCCTTCGGACCACGCCGACATAAACAGCGGGAGAGATTCGATGACGCCATTGAAGCCGCCCATGGCTCGCCCTGTAAAGACGAGACGGGTAATCTGATTCCACAAGAAGGGGTGCTTCCATGCCATCCCTACAACGCTAAAGAGCTTGGATTCCACCGGTGGGGTAGCGTGAGTGACCTTTTGGTAGCGGTTTTCCAAAATGACTTCTGATAGCGGGATTTTCACGGGGCACACTTCATCACAACGCCCGCACAAAGAGCACGCATAAGGCAAGCTTGCCGATGGGTCGTGGTGGTCTTCCATTCCGGTGAGCTGCGGCGTGAGGGAAATGCCGATAGGACCCGGATACACCGAACCATAGGCATGTCCGCCGGCGCGTTCATAAACTGGACAGACATTCAAGCAGGCAGAGCAGCGGATACATTTCAGAGCCTGCACGCCAATGGGATTCGACATTGCCGCGGTACGGCCGTTATCCAGCAAGACAATGTGGAAGTTTTGCGGGCCATCGCCAGGCGTAACGCCTGACCACATCGAGGTATAAGGGTTCATTCGCTCCGCTGTAGAAGACCGCGGGAGCAGCTGCATAAAAACTTCCAAGTCTTGGAAAGTGGGCAGAAGCTTTTCGATGCCCATCAGCGTTATCAGTGTTTCTGGCATGGTCAGACACATACGACCATTGCCTTCAGATTCCACGATGGTGACCGTGCCGTTTTCAGCAATTCCAAAGTTTGCACCTGAAATGGCTACCTTGGCCTTCATAAACTGTTCGCGAAGGAATAAGCGCGCAGCTTCGGCGAGCTCTGGTGGGTTTGCTGGCAATGACTCATCCGTGTTCGGCATCTTGTCAACGAAGATGTCACGAATCTCCGCGCGGTTACGGTGGATGGCGGGGACAAGAATGTGGCTAGGTTTGTCCTCACCAAGCTGCACGATAAGCTCCGCGAGGTCTGTCTCCTGCGCATGGATTCCCACTTCCTCCAAGTTCTCATTCAACGCGATCTCCTGCGTTGCCATGCTCTTGACCTTAACTACTTCGGTCTCACCAGTGGCGCGAATGAGCTTTTCAATGATCTCATTGGCCTCTTTAGCATCACGCGCCCAGTGCACATGACCGCCACGGGCTGTTACGGCTTGTTCAAACTGCTCGAGAAGCTCTGGCATGCGTGCGGCAACATCGGCTTTGATAGCGGAACCTGCCTCACGTAGCTGCTCCCAGTCCTCAATTTCTGTGACCGCATGTTGTCGCTTTGTGCGAATTGTGGTGGTGGCATGGAGCAAGTTGCGCCGCTGAGTAGCGTTGGTTAATCCGTCATGAGCTGCAGCAACAAAGCCACGGTCTCCACGCAGATTGCCGTAGCCCCGCGGTGCGCGGGGTGGGGTGCTGTTGAGTGTCATTAGAGCATCTTCTCCCGTGAATAAGCAGCGGACGTGGGGGTCCACGGATGATCTTTCGTCGAAGCCAAAATCTCAGCTAAGTGAATGGCGCGAACGCCGGCTTTCTGACGCGAAAGGGCGCCTCCGATATTCATCAAGCAGGAGGAATCCCCACCTGTGACGTATTCAGCACCAGAGTCTTTGATGTGGCGGATCTTGTCAGAAACCATGGCGCGAGATACTTCCGCGTTCTTGATGGCGAATGTGCCGCCGAATCCGCAGCATTCTTCCACATTGTCTAGAGGAACCAACTCCATGCCTTCTACTTGTTCGAGGAGCTGATACGGCTTTTCTTTCAGGTGCAAAAAGCGCATTCCGTGACACGAGGAGTGATAGGTTACGCGATGAGGGAAGAAAGCGCCTACGTTGGTTACGCCAGCGACATCGACTAAGAACTCGGCGAGGTCTAGGGTCTTTCCTGACGTGTGCTGTGAAGCTGCGACGTCAGTTGCTGAGCCAAAACGCTCAGTGACCTGTACATGATGGTCTCGAACCGCGCTGACACACGAGCCCGATGCTGCCACTACATAATCAATAGACGGATCCGCAAAGGCATCGTTGTAAGTCCGGATGATGCCTAGCGCTTTTTCTTGATAGCCAGTGTTGATATGCATCTGACCGCAACAGGTTTGCTTTTCAGGAAAAATAACGTCATGGCCAAGACGCGCGAGAATCAACGCGGTGGCTTTGTGCGCATCGGGAAACAGGGTGTCCCCGATACAGGTAGAAAACAGGGCGATGCGCAAGACGTTGCTCCTTTATACGAAGTGCGGGTTGGATAAACCCAACACTAACCGCGGCAACGCCATCTGCGCTACTATCTCAGGGGTTAAACCAAAGAACGATAGTGGCTATTGAAAACTCCTTGAACTGCGCAAACTAAGCTGTTTAGACGACCGGAGTCATGAAAGAGAAGATGTTGGTCTGCAAATAGACCAAAACACAGAGCATGAACAAAAAGGCGAAAGAATAACCTACAACTGCCTTAAAGATCTTGGATTCCTGGCCTTCCAATTTCACTGCCGTAGCTGCAATAGCAAGCGACTGCGGAGAGATCATCTTGCCAGTAACACCACCAGTGGTGTTAGCAGCGAGCATCAGATCTGGGTTCAATCCGATATTATTTGCGGCGGTGACCTGCAACTGGCCGAATAATGCATTGGCAGAGGTATCAGAACCGGTAACAGCCGTACCAATCCAACCCAGTACTGGAGCCAAGAAAGCAAAGATCCCACCGAGCGCTGCCAAATACTCACCCATGGCAATGGTCTGGCCAGAGTAATTCATGACATAGGCCAATGCGAGAACGAGCACGATCGTTAGCGCAGCCCAGCGCATCCGGAAAGCTGTCGAGGTAAAGGCAGAGAACACTTGTGAAGGTGAGAGCTGGTAGGTCCCGTTTTCATCGAAAAGCATATAAGCAACTGCAACGATGAGACCAGACAGCAACAATAGTGTTCCTGGATTCGACAACACGGCAAACGAATATGCAGATTTCACGGCTTCTCCGCTGGAATCAACGAGTCTGCCATCTAGCCCTGGCCATGGGAATTGAATGCTAACTGAGCGCAACAGCCCTGGGAGCGTAGAGCCCAAGTTAGCCAGTCCGAAAACAACGGTCACTACGGCGTACGGCATCAACGCCATCCAAATCCGATGAACCGGCAGATAAACGTCAGTTTCTTGTTCCTGAACACCAAGACGCTCGCGCAAAGCTGGAACCCCCTGCGGAGACCAAAATCGAAGGAACGCAAATGCCGCGCCTAAGGAGACAATGCACGCCACAACATCTGTGAGCTGGTAAGCGAAGAAATTGGAAGCGGCCCACTGCGCGATGGAAAAAGAAAGCCCAATAACAAAAGCAGCCGGCGCAGCCTCCTTGACGCCGCGCATTCCATCGAGAATAAACAAGATGATGAATGGGACAATAAAGGCGAAAAACGGGGCTTGGTGGCCAACAATTGCCGCAATATTAGCTGTTTGCTCGGCTGTGCGACCACTTACTTCACCTGCCGTGGTGATCGGAATTGCGACGGCACCGAATGCAACGGGCGCGGTGTTAGCAATCAATACGACCGCTGCTGCTTTGAGCGGCTTTATTCCGAGCGCAAGAATCATCGTGGCTGTAATAGCAACCGGAGCGCCAAATCCCGCCAACGCTTCCAAGAGGCCGCCAAAACAAAAAGCGATGAGAATCGCTTGGATACGAACATCGCCATCACCTAGCGCATCGAATGTGCGCCGTAAATCTGCAAAGCGTCCTGATGCCACCGTAATTTCATAAAACCAAATAGCCATCACAATGACGAACACGATGGGCAAGAATCCAAAAAGCCCACCACGGGCAGCCGAAGATAAAGCCATGTCGGCTGGCATCTGCATTCCAAAAATTGCAACAGCAAGGGCGGCTAGGAGCGCGATCGCTCCGGAGGTGTGGGCGCGTGCCTTGACACCGAGAAGCATGATAAAAAACATCAGCAAAGGAATGGTTGAGAGGAGGGCAGTAAGTCCCAAACTCCCGCCTATAGCTGAGGTATTAATGGCAAAGTGCTCCATTGGATGCTGGATCCTTCCACGATTGTCAATAGGGTGAATTTCATCAATTGTGAATGCGATCAGCCTACAGTGCCGCAGCGGTCTTGTGCAGGCCAGTTCGAATATTTCGCGTCTTTAACTATGGCGGAACCAGACACCGTTTTTCGCGGAACCCCACTTAAGTTAGACGGTTTGCAACTGTGGGTTAGACTGATTAGCTATGACACCAGCAGATTTAGCGCAACTTATCAAAAAGACTGCAACTAACGTATTCACCGAGCACTCACTCGATGTTTCTCTTCTACCGGAGACCATGACGGTTGAGCGACCTCGTAATCCTGAACATGGTGACTATGCAACAAATATTGCTTTGCAAGTTGCTAAGAAAGCAGGTGTAAATCCGCGCGAATTAGCACAGTGGCTCGCTCAAGCTCTGGGTGAAAGCGATGCTGTCGAGGTTGCGGAAATCGCAGGTCCTGGTTTCCTAAACATTCGCCTCGCCGCCGCTGCCCAAGGTGAAATCGTGGCTGAGATTGCCCGCAAGGGTGCACGTTACGGACACGGCGAGGACATGAAAGATCTGCGGGTTAATCTGGAATTTGTTTCCGCTAACCCAACTGGTCCTATCCACCTTGGTGGAACTAGGTGGGCTGCAGTGGGAGATTCGCTCGGCCGCGTGTTTGAAGCTGAAGGTGCGCAGGTTACTCGTGAATACTATTTCAATGACCACGGACGTCAAATCGATCGTTATTCCCGTTCGTTGGTTGCGGCGGCTCGAGGCGAAGAAACGCCGGAAGATGGCTACGGTGGCGAATACATTAAGGAAATCGCGGCTGACATTCTCACCGCTAACCCAAATGCACTATCGGGTTCTGAGGAAGAGGTGCAGGAGAACTTCCGCAGCGCCGGTGTAGAAATGATCTTTGCGCAGATCAAGCAGGCACTACACGAATTCGGTGTTGACTTTGATGTGTACTTCCATGAAAACTCGCTGTTTGAATCAGGCGCTGTTGATGCAGCTCTAGAAACATTAAAGTCCACCGGCCAAATGTATGAGGCAGACGGTGCTTGGTGGTTGAAGTCCACTGACTACGGCGATTCTAAGGACCGCGTTGTAATCAAGTCAGACGGTGACGCTGCGTACATTGCTGGTGATATTGCGTATGTGGCCGACAAGTTTGATCGCGGGCATGACCTGGCAATTTACATGCTGGGTGCAGATCACCACGGCTACATCCCGCGTTTGAAAGCCGCAGCGGCAGCTTTGGGGTATAACGCGGATGCTGTTGAGGTGCTCATCGGCCAAATGGTCAACCTAGTGCGCAACGGTAAGGCCGTTAAAATGTCCAAGCGCGCTGGAACTGTCATCACCATGGATGACTTAGTCAGCGCCATCGGCATTGATGCAGCACGTTACGCTCTAGTGCGATCTTCTGTAGACCAGTCCATTGACATTGATATGGACTTGTGGGCATCACAGTCTGCAGACAATCCTGTGTACTACGTTCAATATGGACATGCACGCTTATGCTCTATTGCACGTAAAGCCACGGAACTCGGAGTAAGCGCTGAAGGTGCAGACCTAGCGTTGCTGACCCATGATCTAGAAGGCGACCTGATTCGTACCCTCGGTGAATTCCCTGCAGTTGTGGCTGAGGCTGCTTCCTTAAGGGAGCCACACCGAATTGCACGGTATGCCGAAGACCTCGCGGGCGTTTTCCACCGCTTTTATGACAAGTGCCAGATTCTGCCAAAGGCAGGTGAGGAAGCGCAGTCAATCCACCAAGCGCGTCTAGCCCTAGCTAATGCGAGCCGCCAAGTATTGGCCAATGCGCTCTACCTGGTGGGCGTATCTGCTCCAGAAAAGATGTAACCGGAAAACTAAAACAAGGCGAATTGTGTGTTCGCCTTAACACGCACCACCGACAGCAGTGCGACTGCTGCTGCGGTAACGTGCGCATGTAGTAACAGGCCTTTTAGAAAGTAAGAACAAAACAAGCAGATGGCAGACTTTAACGAGATCCCAGCTCACGTGTGGCCGCGAAACGCCCGCCGCCAAGAAGACGGGATAGTCACTATTGGTGGAGTACCGCTGGCTGAAATCGCCCAAGAGTTCGGAACACCAGTAATGGTGTTCGATGAGGATGATTTTCGCTCGCGTTGCCGCGATATGGCTTCAGCGTTTGGTGCTGCCGAGCGCGTTCATTATGCATCGAAAGCATTTTTGTCCAAGCGTATTGCGCAGTGGGTCAATGAAGAGGGATTAGCTTTGGATGTAGCTTCCCACGGAGAGCTCCAAATTGCGTTGGCCGCAGAGTTCCCACCTGCACGCATTACCGTACACGGCAACAATAAATCGGCGGCGTTCCTGCAGGCTTGTGTCAACGCGCACGTGGGCCATGTCGTTATTGATTCTGCTCAGGAACTTGAGCTCCTTGATTTAATTGCGGCGAAGTCTGGGCGCAAACAGTCGGTTTTGATTCGTGTGACTCCTGGCGTCGATGCTCATACCCATGAATTTATTGCCACTTCCCACGAGGACCAGAAATTCGGGATTTCGCTGGCCACTGGCGATGCTTTTGCAGCCGTTAAGGCTGCGCTGCGTGCGGAAAACCTAACGCTCGTAGGTTTGCATTGCCACGTCGGCTCACAGGTTTTTGACGCAGATGGTTTCAAGCTGGCGGCAGAACGCATTCTGGAGCTCTACCGCCAAGTCCACAATGACCTCGGCCACTCTTTGCAAGAGCTTGATCTCGGTGGCGGATACGGAATTCCTTATGTGGCGGCAGAATCACCACTAGACGTCCAGGGTGTGGCCGAAGATTTACTGTCTGCGGTGCAAGCAACTGCTGATGAACTGGGCATCGTTCCGCCGACTGTTTTAGTTGAACCTGGTCGCGCGATTGTCGGTGGTTCTGCGGTCACGGTTTATGAAGTAGGTACTATCAAAGACGTTGTAACTGGCGATGCCCACGTACCCGTACGCCGCTACCTTGCAGTCGACGGTGGAATGAGTGATAACATTCGTCCTGCTCTCTACGGTGCCGAGTACGATGCTCGCATTGTCAATCGATTCTGTGATGGTGAAGCAGTCAATTCTCGTGTTGTAGGCTCACACTGCGAGTCGGGTGACATTCTTATTAATGACCTTGAAGCGCCTAAGGACATCACTTCTGGTGATTTACTTGCACTCGCAGCCACGGGCGCATATTGCTATTCGATGTCCTCGCGATACAACGCCGCAGTGCGCCCAGCAGTGGTTTCAGTCCGCGCAGGGGTGCCTTCACTCATGCTTCGGCGTGAAACGCTGGCTGATTTACTTAGCCTAGAGGTCTAAGTTTTGCTTGTACCTCTGTAAGATAGCCGGATAGTATTTTTAACCACCCACCGTCAATTCCCAACCAAGAAGTTTTGGAGTATTCCCATGGCCAACGCAAACCCTCCGGCTGTAGCTCGAACTGAACACAACTCCCATGCGGGTAAAGGCGCTGGAGAGACCGTAGGAATTGCCCTGCTCGGCTTCGGCACCGTGGGAGCAGAGGTCTACCGTCTTCTCACCGAACACTCTAATTCCTACACTCACCGCATTGGCGGACCAGTAGAAGTGCGCGGAATTGCGGTTGGTGATTTGTCAAAGCCACGACCGGGTGTGCCCGATGAGCTGTTGACAACTGATGCTCAGGCACTAATTTCTCGCGATGATGTCGACTTGGTTGTCGAGGTCATCGGTGGAATTGATTTTCCACGCCAGCTTGTATTATCTGCCTTGAACCAGGGTAAATCAGTAGTCACTGCCAATAAAGCTTTGGTAGCTGCGCATGCTGATGAACTGGCTGCAGCTGCCGATGCTGCAGGGGTCGATCTGTACTTCGAAGCAGCAGTAGCGGCAGCTATTCCAGTAGTAGGTATGCTGCGCCGTTCCCTTGCTGGTGACAAGATCTTAAAGATCTCAGGCATTGTCAACGGTACGACCAACTTCATCCTAGACGCTATGGAAACGACGGGGGCTACCTATGAGGATGCCCTCGCGGAGGCTACACGCTTGGGCTATGCCGAGGCAGATCCCACCGCTGACGTCGAAGGCCACGATGCTGCCTCAAAGGCTGCGATTATGGCGTCGTTAGGTTTCCACACCCGCGTTACTTTTGAGGATGTGTCCTGCCAGGGCATTTCCTCGGTGACATCCGAAGATATCGCAGCAGCAAACCAAGCGGGATACTCGATCAAGCTCTTGGCAATCTGTGAGCGCCTCATTCAAGAAGACGGTTCAGAAAAAGTCAACGCTCGTGTGCACCCGACGTTGGTGCCAAAAGAACACCCTCTGGCTTCTGTGTCGAAGAGCTACAATGCAATTTTCGTCGATGCTGAGGCTGCAGGTTCCTTGATGTTCTACGGCAACGGTGCTGGCGGAAACCCTACGGCTTCTGCCGTCGTTGGTGACATTGTTGGTGCTAGCCGCAATATCGTTCATGGTGGACGCGCACCAGGTGAAAACACCTATGCAAACTTGCCAATAGCTTCCTTCGGCGAAACCACTACCTGCTATCACATCGATATGGATATCCATGAGCGGCCCGGTGTACTTTCAGCCGTTTCTTCCAAGTTTGCTGAGCATAACGTGTCTTTGCGTACCGTTCGCCAAGAAGAGACCGAATCTGGTGCCCGCTTGATTGTCGTGACTCACGAGGCACGTGAGGATGAAATGCAGCACACGGTGGAAGAACTGAAGCAGCTGGATGAGGTTGTTGCTGTCACTTCGGTCCTGCGCCTAGCTTCTCAGTAACCGTAGCAGCCAGAAGCGGCGAAGCGCGCAATAATCTGCTTTGCGCAGAGCGTTTAATTTCGAAAAATTTCAATATAGAGGTTGTCTTCAAAGATGAGCATTGAGCTGGCAGTTGGCACGAGTGTCGTAGTAACCGTTCCGGGATCCACAGCTAACCTTGGCCCTGGTTATGACACATTGGGAATGGCAGTTAGCATCTACGACACCGTTGAGGTCGAGGTTATCGCCTCTGGTCTTGAGGTGGAGATCCACGGTGAGGGAGTAGAGGACTTGCCCCGCGATTCCTCTCACTTGGTAGTCAAGGCCATTCGTTCAGCGTTGCAGGCTGCCGATGCAACAGTCCCTGGCCTGCGTGTTGTGTGCACCAATAATATTCCGCAGTCGCGTGGGCTGGGATCTTCTGCAGCCGCAGCTGTGGCTGGGGTAGCCGCTGGAAATGGATTAGCTGGTTTTCCACTAGGTGATGACCAATTGGTTCAGTTAGCCTCGGCTTTTGAGGGGCATCCCGATAATGCGGCAGCCTCTGTGTTGGGAAATGCGGTGGTGGCGTGGACTAACGTGCCGGAGGACGGGTCTTCGCAGCCTGCTTATCAAGCCGAATCGATTCCTGTGCACGAAGATATTAAAGCTACGGCTTTGGTTCCAAACTTCCATGCGTCGACGAATGCTGTACGTCGCGTTTTGCCTTCGCATGTGTCACATGCGGATGCTGCTTTCAACGTGTCACGTACCGCGGTACAGGTTGTAGCTTTGCAACACAAGCCGGATTTGCTGTGGGAGGGAACGCGGGACCGTCTCCATCAGCCATACCGTGCAGATGTTTTACCTGTCACTGCGGAGTGGGTTAACCGGATCCGCAACCGCGGTTTTGCCGCCTACCTCTCTGGCGCCGGTCCGACCATCATGGTGCTACACACGAAGCCTCTCGATGAAGACCTGCTATCAGCTGCGCGTGAACAAGGTCTGCGTGTGCTGGAACTTACAGTAGCTGGCCCTGTGAAAGTAGAAGCTAAACAGGCCTAGCCGCGCCTACTCTGCGTGTGTTTGCTTCTGCGGAGCTATTGCAATTGCTACCAGACTTCCTATGATTTCCTCGTCAGATAGGGGTCTTGGCGGGGGATCTAATGTAGACCTTCAGCAGGCATACAGTATGTGCAGCGTAAATTGCACCGATCCGTCACCGAAACCCGCAGATCTTTGGTGACGCGACCGAAGGAATCAATCAGACCTCTTTCTGCAGAAAAAGGATGGGGATCGAAGTCTGGTGCAGTTACTTTGGGCAAACCCAAGGCAATACGGGACGGAGAATCTGGAGTAATGTGCGACTTTACTGAGGTGCCGGCCGTGGCGCCTATCGAAGCTGATGGTTCACGGGGAGGAAAGGAGTGCTTTGACCGACTAGACATGGTGCAGCCGGTGTACCGGCAAGAAAATAGGGAATCTATACGCCAAGATTAGAACACGCTATCTTCGCTTAACGATGCATGCTGGTCTTCTTTGTTCGCTTCACCCGGACCCGCAAGACGGACGATGTTGTAGTCTCCCCGCGCCAAATGCTCTCGCATATCCATCTTGTCGAACTTACCCACTGACGTTTTGTCTAAAGACTTCACGAAGGTCCAATATTCCGGCAGCATCCAGCTTGGCAATTCCTTCCGGAGCCTATCTCGCAACATCTCGGCGGTTTCGATAGTGGGCGAAATACCAGGAACTAGGACCGTGACGGCGAGTGGACGCTCTCCCCAGCGTTTATCTGGATACCCAATGACTGCTGCCTCAATGACCTCGTCATTGGCCATTATGAGGTTTTCTAACTGCACGGAATAGATCCATTCGCCACCGGAGCGAATGACATCACGTGCTCGGTCCGAGACAGTGAGAAATCCATCTTCATTGACGTATCCGACATCCCCAGTACGCAACCACCCGTCTGCAGTGAACTTTTCGCGTGCATTATCCACCGGCTCACCACGAAAAGCAGCCGCAGCACCATTTTCTTTCCCGGCAGGGGAATCATAGTAGCTAGCAGTCACCATATTTCCGCGGACTTGAATCTCACCAGCATTGCGGTCAGTCGTGGAAACGACGTGCCCGTCATTGACCACGCGGTACTCCAAAGATGCAGGGAAACGACCTTGAGAAATTCGAAAAGCCCAGCGGGTATCGCCGGAAACTCCCCGCGGTGGGCGAGCAACAGTGCCCACGGTCGAAGTTTCTACCATTCCCCAAACGTGTATTACGTCTACGCCATAGCGTTCCTCCCACACCTTGATAAGCTGCGGCGGCACTGGTGAGCCGCCAGCGTAAATCTCAACGAGCGACATTCGCTCTGGTGGGTGGTTGAGATAGTGGATCATCAATTGGATCCATAGCGTGGGCACACCGTGGGCAACCCGCGGATGGGTTTGGGCGATAATACGGGCCAGATTTGGCCCGGACACATCCGAGTCCGGCAAGATCAAAGGGGTCCCTGACATCATGGCGGCAAAAGGGACACCCCAGCTCAGAACGTGATAAATGGGGATACAGCATAAGAATGATTCGCCGTGTGTGATCGCTAAGCTATCTGTCGTGCGTAGCATCATCGCTTCCAAGTAAATGGAACGGTGGGAATAGACAACTCCTTTAGGAGCACCTGTCGTTCCAGTGGAATAACACAGGGCCGCTGCGGTGTTTTCATCCAAATGTGGCCACTCGTATACTGAGGACTTGCCATCTAACAAGGCCTCATAGGCAAAGACCTTTATCCCCCTGTCAAAGTGACCCTTGAGCTGCTCGATGCTGCCCGTTCCAGTAAAGACGACGGCTGTTACAGTCGTGGCGTTGGCAAGTACCTTGGCTAGCTGCGGAGCAAGACGCGGATCCGCTACCACAACCTTGACTTCGGCATGGTTGACGATATGCCGAACTTGGTCAATCATGAGCTGTTTGTTCAATGGGGTAAAAACGGCACCCTTGCATGCTGTTGCAAACATGACTTCAATGTGCTCAGCACAGTTGTACATGAACGTGGCAACTCGATCATCACCCGTGACAGCCAAATCTTCATCGAGAGCATGCGCAAATGCTGCTGCGCGAGCCCCTATGGCAGAAAATGTAGTTTCTTCCATGACACCATTGCCATGGCATGTAGTGATGAGCGTGGACCCATGTACCGTGGCTCCATATTGCAAGATGCGGGTCACAGATAGGGGGAGGTCCATCATCGTAGAGTGCATGTGTCCTACTTTAGCGCCGACGTGGACAATAGGTTATACTCAAAGCTGACGTGAAGCCTTACGCAGAAATCTCGTAGTGCTTCCGCAGTGTCTCTAGGAAGAGTCTTTTAGACATTGCAGTCACAATTCCTCATTGCTAGCAACGCTAACGGTCACCTCGCAGGTTTTGTGTGGGTGGATAGTGCAGGTCGTGAACCTACGAAGTACGCAGGGGAGAGGAAAGCCCATCTGTGGTACAAACCTTTTCCACGTACTCGCCGTAGAAGAATCATGAATCGCCTGTTTCTAGTTGCTGGCAGGAGATTTAAAAACAGCTGCAGAGATTTAGTTTCTGTTCTGTAGAAATACACATTTAGGTCACCACATTAAAACGTTTATGCCTGCATTGAGTGAGCGTGCGCGAAGCATCGGAGCTTTGTAGCTCTTGGTTGCCGATGTTTAACGGACTCGGCGAGAACGCCCACAGCCTCGATTACATAGTGCAGGTAACGAAAGGACATCCGTGAGCGAAACGGACAACACTTCAGCAAAGGACCTTTCCTCCCTGAAGTTAGCTGAATTGCGCCAAATTGCAGCGAAGAAGGGCCTGCGGGGGATTTCGGGTCTACGCAAGGGCGACCTTATTACTGCGATTGTCACCGGTTCAGTTCCAGCAAAGGCTAAGGCTGTTGCAGATACAGCAGCAGCTGTTGCGCCTACAACTGAGTCAGCACAGGCAGAGCAGGGCGATGAATCCGCACAGGACGGTAAAGATGGCGCAGATAGCGTAGGCGGTCGCGCTCGCCGTTCACGTCGCGCCACCCGCAGCGGTGGCGCGCGGTCTGCAGAGAATTCTCGCGATGAACAAGGTGAAGAAGCAGCACCTGACAATGCACCTCAGTCCAAAGAGGAATCCCACGCTGGTGGCGACGATGACCACCGCTATGAGTCTCGTTCGCAGGCGCGTCGAGCACGCCGAAACCGCGCGCGACGCGG
>JAXFXA010000077.1:0-4421 GCA_034091885.1 Corynebacterium sp. | reverse complement strand
ATCTGAGCGGAATAAGGAACTTGTTCTACGGTGTAAATACAGCGCTGCTTGAGGAACTCTGCCACTTCTTGGAACGTGATACGCGGCTTTTCCACGCTGGCTTGATATTCCGACAACGTCAGCGTCAAAATATCCTCGCGTTGCCCGCCCGCATGACCCTTGTTGACCGTCGAATATAACGAAACCGCGGATAGAAACTGCGTGCGTCCAATCCCATCCAATGCGGGGTACTTGCGCAGTTGCTTTTCAACGCGCGCCCAATCATGCGCCAAATGGAAATTCTCATCTTCCAAGGAGAACACCGCGGTCAGGAGATCGAAAACATCCATGTGCACGCCTGCTGCATTTGCCTGCGCAAAAATTGGTCCTATGCCCGCTCGTGCAGTTTCCCGCGCCAACCGGATCATCGGTACGTCATATCCTGCCAAGGGGAAAAACACCCGACTATGGAAGTCGGCAACTATGGACGATATATCCTCTCCGTCCCGAACTTCCGCTGCGGAAAGTTGAAATAGTTTGCGCGTGCCATCATCGGAAAGCATCCCTGCAATGGGCAAACACTGATGCCCAATATGGACGTCTTCATCCAACAAGTTGCCAACAATATCGGGGCCGAAGTGAGAGGTGACCTGCCCTTGTTCATCGACTGCGAAGATGGCCTCATCCGGCACTATGTCCTCGCTCACCGCAGCGGCGACATCTATGAAGAATGCGCGACGCACGGCTTCGCCCCGAAAATTTAACGTCTCTACCCAGCCGTCCGGAGAAAAGGCATGATAAAGCGACGTTAGGCGCTGTTGCCCATCTAAGATAAGCAAACCTGGGCTCCTACCTGTATCCGGCGCACCCGCCAGAGGCCGCGGCCGAAATCGCATCGGTTCATTGCGAGTATCAAGTGCCATCAGGGCACCGATGGGATATCCACGCAGAACTGTCACCAGTAGCGACCGGATATGATCCTCATCCCACACATAATTGCGCTGAAAATCCGGAAGCTGAATATCCCCGCGAACGATACGAGCAAAAAGGTCATCGAGACCATAGCTCGGTGTAGTAAAACCCATAAGCCCTACCCTATACCTCATGCTCTACTACCGCCGACTATGCAATTTACAAACGTACAACGCACAAAGCCGCGGGATAGGTATGAAAAAGTACTTCCAGACGTATCCCGCGGCATGAATAACTGGCCAAGCACACCGTTTGGCCAGCGCCTATTGTTTAGGCTTAGTGCCTAGAACTAAGGCTTAAAGCCTTAGACCTAAGCAGTTTCAGCGTGAGCATCGACCTTGACCCAGCTCATCAGGTCGCGCAGCTTGGCTCCGGTCTTTTCAATCTCATGCTCAGAGTAAGAAGCACGCAGCCCCTCGAGTTCCTTGTTGCCACCGTCCACGTTGGCGATCAAACGCTTCGTGAAAGTGCCATCTTGAATATCGGACAAGATGTCTTTCATACGCTGCTTGGTATCGGCGTCGATAACACGTGGGCCGGAAATGTAACCACCGAACTCTGCGGTATCAGAAATGGAGTAGTTCATGTTAGCGATACCGCCCTCGAAGATGAGGTCAACAATCAACTTCATCTCATGCAAGCACTCGAAATATGCCATCTCTGGCTCGTAGCCAGCTTCAACCAAAACCTCGAAGCCATTCTTGATGAGTTCTTCAAGGCCACCACACAAGACGACCTGCTCGCCGAACAAGTCAGTAACGGTCTCAGCTTCGAAGGTGGTTGGAATAACACCGGCGCGTGCACCACCAATGGCAGCAGCGTAGGACAGACACAGATCGCGACCATTGCCCTCTGGGTCCTGATCTACGGCGATCAAACAAGGAACACCCTTGCCATCGACAAACTGGCGGCGAACCAGGTGGCCTGGCCCCTTTGGTGCAACCATACCAACGGTGATGTTCTCATTAGGTTCAATGAGGTTGAAGTGAATGTTCAAACCGTGGCTAAACAGCAAAGCATCACCGCTTTGTAGATGAGGAGCGATTGACTCTTCAAAGATCTGCTTCTGAGAGGTGTCGGGCGCCAAGATGGTAATAACATCTGCCCATGCAGCTGCATCTGCAACCGACTTCACATCAAAGCCAGCTTCCTCTGCCTTGACAGCGGACTTAGAGCCCTCGCGCAAACCGATGACAACTTCAACGCCGGAATCACGCAAGTTTTGCGCATGCGCGTGACCTTGCGAGCCATAGCCAATGATGGCTACCTTACGGCCTTGGATGATGGACAGGTCAGCATCGTCATCGTAAAAAGTCTCAATTGCCATGAGAAGAAATCCTTTTCTTGGTAGTTGCAGTCGGGTGGTTTTACATCACACCATACCACATTGTGAATTTTTCCATCCACATAGTGAGACGGCATGGAGGTTGCGAATCAGCAAGCGCTGTAACAACCCAGCGCAGGTACCCTGCTTCCAAAGCTGGGCACCAGCCGATTCGCTATTAAATCGTTTGCTTATATACCGGGTTATACTTTCGGTTACTTATTTGGAGCCATGGTCTTAGGGCCACGCGCCAAAGCGACGTGTCCGGACTGAACCAATTCCTTGATGCCAAAAGGCTCCAAGACATCGAGCAATGCTCGCAGTTTTCCAGGTGAGCCGGTGGCCTCAACAACCACAGACTCTCGCGCCACATCAACGACGCGAGCGCGGAAAATATTTACGGCATCTGCAACTTGCGGAAGTGTGGTGGCATCGGCTGCAACCTTGACCAGCATGAGTCCTCGCGCCACCGTCGCATCTGGAGCCAGCTCTACTACTTTGAGAACCGGAATAATCTTATTGAGTTGCTTTGTCACCTGTTCAGTGTCGCGTTCAGTGGCATCCACGACAATGGTAAATCGCGCAACGCCTGGAGTTTCTGTGCGCGCGGACACGATGGAAACGAGGTTGAAACCGCGCCGGGAAAAAAGCCCGGTAACACGGGAGGTAATGCCGTCGATATCTTCGACCAAAACGGACAACGTGTGGCGGGTTACTTCATGTGGTGCGGGCATTACTCTTGTGCCTCCTCAACGGCTTCTTGGATATCAGCTGGATCTTCTGCCGCAGAATCTTCATCAAACAGCGGACGCAAACCAAGTGCATACTGGACCTCTTCGTTAGAAGCTCCACCTGCAATCATTGGCCATACCTGCGCATCTTCACCAACAATAAAGTCGATGACGACTGGGCGGTCGTTAATTTCACGTGCACGCTCGATTGCAGGAACCACTTCTTCCTCAGTGGTTACGCGAATGGTCTCACAACCCATCGACTGAGCCAATTGCACGAAATCAGGAATGTACTTTTCTCCCGAACGCAACTTTGTGTTCGAATAGTTCTTCTCATAAAACAGGGTTTGCCACTGTCGAACCATTCCCAAGTTGCCATTATTAATTACAGCGACTTTGAGTGGGAAACCTTCGACGGTAGCCGTCGTCAGTTCTTGGTTTGTCATCTGGAAGCAGCCATCACCATCGATAGCCCACACTTCCTTCTCTGGCACGGCAGCCTTGGCTCCTAGCGCCGCCGGGATGGAGTACCCCATAGTTCCAGCACCGCCAGAGTTAATCCATGTTCGGGGCTTCTCAAAATCAATAAACTGTGCTGACCACATTTGGTGCTGGCCCACACCGGAGACGTATACGGCATCAGGACCAACCACTTCACTAATTTTTTCAATGACAAACTGCGGGTTAAGTTTGCCATCTTCAGTTGGCTCCCAGCCACGTGGGAAACGGTCCTGCATACCGTGCAGATACGTCATCCACTTAGTAATTTCCGGACGACCCAGTTTTGTATTGTTCTGGTATGTCCGCGTCAACGCCATTAAAACTTCACGGGCATCACCGACGATTGGTACTGCTGCTTCGCAAATCTTGCCAATTTCTGCAGGGTCGATGTCTGCATGAATGATCTTCGCGTTAGGAGCAAAGCTATCGACGTCTCCTGTGACGCGGTCATCAAAGCGTGCACCGACAGCGATGATCACATCTGCTCGTTGCATTGCTGCAACCGCTGGAACCGAACCGTGCATGCCGGGCATACCCATGTGTTGTGGATGGGAATCTGGGAAAGAACCCCGGGCCATCAACGTGGTCACCACTGGAATGCCAGTAAAATCCGCGAACTCAAGTAGCTCTTGAGCTGCACCAGCTTTGATGACACCGCCGCCGACGTAAAGTACAGGACGGGAAGACTGCGCGATTAGCTCCACTGCAGCACTGATTTGCCGCGGGTGCGGACTCGTGGTGGGTTTGTACCCAGGCAGTTCGTACTTGGGCGGGAAAGAATATTCCATGGGAGCGTTTTGCACGTCCTTAGGAATATCCACCAAAACAGGACCAGGACGTCCCGTTCCAGCAAGGTGGAACGCAGCGGTGATGATCTCCGGAATCTTGTTTGCATCAGTGACTATGAAACTGTG
>JAXFXA010000076.1:0-2270 GCA_034091885.1 Corynebacterium sp. | reverse complement strand
GCCGGCAGGGGCTGCCGATGCCATTCTGTCCCAAGCAGATATTCCCCTCACTATTAACACTGTGAAGTCCCGCCCCGAGTTTTCCACATTCGGCCAGACCCCGTGGAGTACCAGCTTGCAGGCGAAATTTGCAGCTAACCTTTGCCTAGTGCCTGGTTCTTCGGAGATAGTTAACTTAATGGCTCAGATCATCCCCGATCAGTCCTACGGACTGGGAACCCTACCTGGCAGCCGCTTTAAAGGCGGCTGGGGACCGACACCACAGGGCGCCTACCAGGTCAGACAGTTTGGGCTTGCCACGGCCCCGCACGGCGATGTTGCCGTTGCACTTACCACCAGCCCTGCCTCGGGCCAGTACTCCGATGCGCAAGCCATGGCAACCATGATTGCACGCGAGCTATCCGTCTTTCTTGACCGGCTGCCTGCAACCAGCTGCGGCCGTTAACAGGAAGTGGATTTCACCTGCTTCCTTTCCCAAGCGGGTGTTAATTTAGAGCAGAGCAACTAAACTACAGCGGGTAAGAACCAGCGCGCCTTATCGGTTTGCACAGTAAGGATTCAGCATGTCAGAAACCATCCGTCATACCATCTTCCAGCACAACACCATCTCTTCATTAGCCTCCGGTGTTTTTGATGATGACTTAACCATTGCTGAGCTGCTCGGGCACGGATCTTTTGGCATTGGCACCTTCAACAAACTCGATGGTGAGATGATCATCATCGACGGCACCTGTTACCAAATGCGCATCGATGGCACCGTGGAAAAAGCCTCCTTGGACACCAAAACCCCCTATGCTGTGGTAACCAACTTTGTTCCTTCGCTGCGCATTGAAGATGTCAATGGCATGGAACGTTCTGACGTCAGCAAGATCATTGGAAACATTCTCCCCTCTCCTAACTACGTCTACGCTCTACGTATCACCGGCGAATTTGATTGGGTCACCTACCGCGCTGTGCAAAAACAAGAGCGCCCCTACCCATCGCTGGTAGAAGCAACCGATGGCGAGGAAATCAAGCGCTTTGAAAACGTGTCTGGTTCCATGGTCGGTTTCCGCACCCCTGAGTTCCAAGCCACCATTGCCGTGCCGGGCTGCCACATCCACTTCATTGATGATGACCACACCATTGGTGGTCACGTTGTTGACTTCGCAGTCAAAAATGCCGTGGCTGAGATTTGCATCGGCACCGATATGCAGCTGCGTCTCCCACTCACCCGCGCATTCATGGAAGCCCACCTCACCCCCGATGATCTGCAGGAACAGCTAGACAAGGCCGAGCATTCCTCGTCCGCTTCCTAACAGGACAACTACAGCCTGCGGGCACCCAACTCGGATGCGAGAAGATCCATTGCAACTTCAGTGGCGCTACGGTGATCACGTTCGCCCTGTTGCTGCGCGGCCTCGATCATCTCACGCTCTTCATCCTCCTGCGTCAAAGGCGCGGACGGCACACTACTATCGCTCAGCGCAGTCGAATTTCCGGCTGCGTTTTCCTCATTCCTAGGTGTATGCGTAGGTGCACTCCCCGCCGGCGCGTAGTCATACGGTCCGCCGTCTTCTTCTGGGTATTCCTCTGGCCCAGGCTCAGGCGGCAGCGGAACGCCATTGCTGAAGGTGCCCGAATTGCGCTGCTCTTGTTCGCGTTGCTGCGTTAACTGCTGCGCTTGGGCAATCTTGTCGCGCCAATCAGTAGAACCCGCTTCACGCCCAGCCGGTGCGGCAGCACTGTTCCCAGCAGAGGGTCGTCCTTCGCTCCCAACCGAGGCTTTTTGCACCGGCGCAGGTTGTGGCATTTCTCGAGTTGACTGTTCAGATTGACCGCCTAGGGGACGTGGTGTGCCCCACCCTGAATCTGAACTCGACGCTACCTGTGCAGGTGCCTGCACAGATGACTGTGGAGATGGCTGCGGTGCGGCAGTGTCAGGCTCCTGCGAATTGTGAGGCTCCGCAGTAGGTGAAGGAGCAGGTGCTTCTTGTGCTTCCTCGTGTGGGTTCCATACAGGTTTGGGGCTGGGAGCTGGGCTAAAGCCCGCTACTTTTGGGTCAGTGCCCACCACACAATGCACTTTGAAGGTAGCACCGAGCATGTCTGTAATTACTGCAACGATGTCAGCATTGTTGGGGTCAACGTTGAGCCGCTGCGCCAACGCTCCGGTGGTGTGTCCGAGGACAATCGTGCCGTCTTTCTCACCCAAGACCCGCGCTTCGGTGAGCATAATGCCTGCGTTTTTATTGCGCTGGGCAATACTTCTGCGCACTTCTGACCACTGC
>JAXFXA010000075.1:0-30891 GCA_034091885.1 Corynebacterium sp. | reverse complement strand
TATCGCTGATGCTGACCGTGTCGTTCAGTCAGTGTGCCCTTACTGTGCCGTGGGCTGTTCGCAGCGGGTGTTTGTTAAAGACGACAAAGTCATCCATATCGAAGGTGACCAAGATTCACCGATTTCTCGCGGACGTTTGTGCCCGAAGGGATCAGCGTCTGAGCAACTCGCCACTGCGATAGTTTCACTTCTAAGTGAGGCAAGCGAAAGGTACGTGATAGCAACGGCCGGACATGTCGATCACGGTAAGTCGTCACTTGTGCGAGCATTAACCGGCATCGAACCGGACCGTTAGGCAGAAGAAGAGCGCCGCGGCTTGACCATTGATATTGGATTTGCCTGGACAGAACTTCCCAGTGGAGCGAGCGTAGCTATCGTCGATGTTCTCGGACATGAACGAATCATTTCCAATACGCTGGCAGACCTTGGTCCAGGTCCCGCAGTAATGCTGGTGGTGTCGTTACAAGAAGGCTGGCAAGCCCAAACCACGGAACACCTCGCGGCGATCGATGCCCTTGGTATCTGCACCGGAGTAATCGTTGCGACTTTTGCAGACAGCGTTGGACCAAAGGAAATACCAGCGAAAATTGCAGACATCCGTGCACATGTGTGCGACACAACGTTAGCTCAGGTGCCCATCGTTGCCGTGTCTACCAAAACTGGTGAAGGAATCGTCGTACTTCGCACCGTGTTGGACTCAGAGCTATCTACCACCTTGCGTTCTGGTGCTGACGCCGCACATGACCGCTTGCGGCTATGGATAGAGCGGTCCTTTGTCATCAAAGGCGCAGGAACAATTATTACGGGCACTCTATCTCATGGGAGCGTGCATGCAGGAGATGCGCTGGAACTGATTACTGTAGAAGGCAAACGGTATGACGTCAGCGTTCGCGGTTTACAGGCTCACAATTGTGATTGTGAACAGATCGAGCCCTATGTGCGAGCTGCGGTTAATCTCCGCGGAGTGTCCGCTGATGAGATTTCCCGCGGAGCGGCGCTGGTGGAGAAAAATAGCTCGTGGTGGCAGCCGCACACCATCGATGTAGTTGCCGTTCGTTCCGGTGCATGTGATTCGCTTCCATCCGAATTACTGGCACACATTGGTTCTCTTTCTACGACTGTGCGTGTGCGCCCCTTAGATGATAATTTCGCGCGGGTGCAATTCTTGCAAGGGGCGCCGCCGCTGCGGGTCAATGACAGATTGGTTCTTTGCGGACCAGGTGTTGACAGGCCAGTGGGTTGTGATGTCGTAGATCTCGACCCACCATCCTTTTCACGGCGCGGTGACGCCGCCCGTCGTGCTGCAGAGCTGAAAGCAATCGATCCGGCGAATCCACGAGCATATATTGAACGAAAGCAAGCGATTCTTATCGCGGACCTTCAAAGCGCCGGGTTTTTCGTGGACACTCCGCCGGAAGGGGTAGTAGCGTTTCGCAGTTGGTGGGTAGCTTCCAGTGCAATCGTAAGTTAGAGAGATAAATTGGCAAAGTCATTTGCAGCTCATTTGGCTGCTGATCCACTTGCTGACTCCCTCCCAGTTGCCACGGGGTTGGCAACGCTGGAGCTTTCCGATGGATCGTTGTCGCCATTAGCACTTGCGGCCGTTAAGTTGCAGCGCAATGGATCAGTAGTTGACAATCCAGCGGTGAAACGCATGCGAACCTTGGGCGGCGAATTCACTTTATCGGAAACACGACAAGTGCTAGAAACCACGCGGCGAGTCGCTGTTCCGCTGTTGGAGTATCTCGATGGGCATAAATTCATGCATCGGCTCGATGGAGCTCTGCGTTGCTTACGCTAGTTATTGATCGCTACTTCCATGACATCCGCCCTGCAAGGTAAAACTATCCGGACTCGCCCACGCGGTGGGGAGGTAAGGTAAAAGCGCACGGGTCAAACGTCAGATCAAATTCATCTTGTTGTTCGGCAGGAGTAGCGGGCGCTGTACCTGCGTCACTAGGCGCTAGGAGACTCGGTGCCAGGGGAGCAAAAACGTGGTCAGGATCGGCGGGGAGATCGAGTACCACCTGACCATCGGCAGCAAGAAGCAGCGCGGAAACTGGAGTTTGGCTTAGGACCTGCGCAACGACTGGAAAAGCCTCGATGGGTCCAAGTGTGCCTACAACTCTAGAGTCGAGCAGCACAACGATATCGGATCCTGCTTGCTTCAAACAGACAAAGTAACTCGCAGCTGACAAAGAATCAAGGAAGTCAGAGTCAATGTCTGCTGACGTAGACGTATCGATGGGGCAGGGGTGACCCCCGGCCAATAAAACCGTTCCCTCCGATTGATTATTGCGCGGAATATGCCACTCCGGAAGCCCAATATCGAGCACTACCTCGTCCAAAGTGATACAAGCAGTAGTCGCAGCGGACATACCTTGAGCCCGTAGTCGTCCCAAAGCTGGATACTCCGCAGATTCTTCTGCATCTAGCCAACCCAATATTCCATCTGAACTGCGGATTTTCCAACCCTGAATACGGTTATCCGGCTCGACAGTTACTTCACAGATGCTCTCTGGGGGAAACTCCAAAGCAGTGGCAAGTACGACATTATCCAACACCAGCTGGTAACCGACGCCGCCATAAGAAGTCACAAGAGGATAAGCCGTCATAGTGGCATTGTAAGCCACCGTGTGCAGGACTGAGTTTCCGGACTGGTCACGTGAGGAGACTCTGGACGCTCTAGAATACTGCCCATGATGGAAATAGTGCTTGCGTTTGGGCTGACGGTGCTTGCAGGTCTGTCGACTTCCGTGGGTGCGGCGCTAGCTGTGGGAAAAAGGAATCCTACTGCAGGATTTATGGCTGCGGCCTTGGGGCTTTCTGCTGGCGTTATGTTGTACGTTTCGTTCATCGAAATTCTGCCAGAGGGCATCACCCAGCTGGCTGACGTATTCGATAGCGAAAAACAGGGGACCATCGCGGGTGTCTTGGCCTTCTTTGCCGGCATAGCAGTCATCGCAATAATTGACCGCCTGGTGCCGGAAGAGATCAATCCACATAAACTAGGAACAATCGGCGACAGAGCGCGGCGCAATCGGCTAATGAAAACTGGAATGTTTACTGCCGGAGCGTTGGCCCTGCACAATTTTCCCGAAGGTTTTGCCACGTTTATGGCCGGCTTAGAAGATATGAAAATTGCCGTTCCTGTCGCCATCGCAATCGCTATCCATAACATCCCCGAAGGTATTGCAGTGGCGGTACCGTTGCGGCAAGCAACAGGCTCGCGTCAGAAAGCATTTTGGTGGGCAACTTTTTCGGGTTTGGCAGAACCTGTGGGAGCGCTGGTCGGGTTCGCCGTTCTCATGCCGGTGATGGGTCCGGCAACGTTGGGCTTAAGTTTTGGCGTCATTGCCGGGATTATGGTGTTTATCAGTCTCGATGAACTACTACCTGCTGCAGAGCAGACGGGTAAACACCATCACGCTGTTTACGGGCTTGTAGCGGGGATGGCCATTATGGCACTAAGCCTAGTGCTGTTTGCCTAGTGCTGTTTGCCTAATTCTATTCGGCTCGTACTTTGGTCTCATTGTGGACGGTAGAGCTTGGGACATCGTGAACTGTTGTTCTCGGTGTTTTGTTGCGGAACGCCTGCACAACTAAAACAAGGCCAACGATAATTCCACCTACTACGAGGCCAAAAATCATTGAACATAGGGTATCTACTAACCACACCAGTGCTGGAGAAGAAAGTCCCGCAGTAAGGTGATGTACCAGGTCATAGGGGTGATTGATACCGAACTCATGTAAGCCTGCGATGATTATGTGGCCACCCACCCACAACATGGCAAAAGTTCCTACAACGCCGATGATGCTTAGTACTACAGGCATGCCCTTCACCAGCGCGGTGCCGATGGCAGACTTGCCGTTTCGATGACGAAGCATCGACAAGCCAATATCATCCATCTTGACCAAGAGTCCAACGGCACCATAGACGCCGAAAGTGATGACAATGGCAACTGCTACTAAAGTCGCAAGACGCAGAGCAAAAGGCTGATCCAAAATATTGTTGAGAGCAATGACCATGATCTCTGCGGACAGGATCAAATCCGTCGTAATCGCAGATCGAACAAGTTTATCTTCGGCGTCCTCGCCTTGCTCAGCTACTGGTTCTTGATAGTGTTCTTTTGGCGGAAATAGCTTATGAACAATCTTGTGCGCGCCCTCGAAACACAGGTATGCGCCACCCATCATTAAAATAGGGGAAAGTGCCCACGGAGCTAGCCACGACAATAAAAGTGCGATGGGCAAGATAATAAGCAACTTGTTGCGCAGCGATCCCTTGGTGATCCGCCAAATCATAGGCAGCTCGCGCTTAGGCTCGACACCTTGGACGTACTGCGGTGTGACCGCAGCGTCGTCGATGACAACTCCTGCTGCCTTCGCCGAAGTTTTACCGGTTAGGGCTGCAACGTCATCGACTGAGGAAGCAGCGGAACGGGCAATGAGAGCGACATCGTCAAGCAAAGCCAACAAACCGCCAGCCATAAGATTCCTCCAAAAAGTAAAAATGCCAACTCAGACCCGTTGCGTCAACGGCTGATGCATGTCAAAGATTGCTTTACGCAAAAATAGTTCAAGCTAGGCTGCGGGAGTTAATTGCACCTCATCGGCCCACGTCAATTCCATGCCTAGAGCCTTGAGCCACGCCATAGGATTGTCATTGTAACGAGTAATTCCTTCGACGGCTCGAAGCGCAGATTCGATGGCACGTTCGGCTTCGTCCGCCGAAATCAATCCAGCCGACGTGGCAGCGGAAAGCTCATCAATATCTACAACGTCAATGGGCTTGCCTGTCGTGGAAACCAGATCCACATAAAGGTCACGTGTTTTCCACACATCGCCGTCAACGTCGATATCAGCAATATCGATGTAGAAGTCTTGCTCCATCTCAACGCCCTCACGGAAATGGAAAATATTGGCCCGCAATCCCAGTGTGGGGAGTAACCAAGACTCAAGGTAACCAAATCGAGGGTGGTTCGCTCCCCGTGCCATGTAGAGACCAAAGTCAGTTACTTTGAACTCATCAACCTCGCGGAGAAAACCTTTATTGTCAATGTTCTTCTTTGCTGAAGTGTGAAACGACTCTTCTTTTACAGGATGTAAATCGACGCTCATCTTTACTTCACCTCAAAAATTGCGGCAGTCGGAATAAAGCGGCAGGGCTGATCTTTTGTGTTAACGGTTCCAGAAAGTACGGCAACAATCGTGCCCTTTCCGGTTCGGGCTGTGCCTGAGATCGTGGCCGGCCCATCGGGATTAATACCGTTGTTTGTCAAGGCAGTGATACCCGAAGTGAAAGTATTAAGGTTGAACCACTGAATGTGCATTTTTCCCTGCTCTGCGGCAGCGGGTGTGGTGCCGAGGGCTGTGAAAAGAAAGACAGTTTCACCTTCTGCTGCGCCCGGTGCAGGGATCTCAGTCGGGCCAGGAACAGCAATAGCCGAGCCTACGGAGTCTCCAGCGCCGCCGATGCACGAACCAGAAACTGTTGGCCAATAAAACTGTGTGAAATGTGGACCGCCATCTACGAGCTTGACGTCGCCGCCGCCATTTCCTGAGCCACCATAGAACGCCACAGCAGACAAAATGGCATCCCGTGCGTCCTTAGGAACCCATGGCTGGTTAGCAAAATCGCGGGCTCGCTGCTGCGTCTGGGCAGTGGGGCGACCTAGGTTATCAAGAGGATTTGCGCTTCCTAAAAATGATGAGAGATTAAGGCGCGGCATCTCTAGAGCTTGTGCAGAAGCGAGATTGACCGTACTCAACATAGTGGCGGTCGCGGTCAACGCTAGTGCGATGCGGCGGGTAATTCTCACGGGTGATTCCTTCTCGTGGTGATGACGGTGGCGCAGTCAGTACTGCGAGTCGGTTGAAAAAATGGGGAGTGTGGTGGCGCATAGTGATAAAGCGATAACAATACCGAACACATACGTCACACGCGTAACATAAGTAACAATATTAACTTTCGGAACGCAGTCAACCTAAAGGGCTGAAAAATTCAATTGTTACCCCCTTATTCGATAAAGCATTGATTTTTGTTACATGAATGTGACCTTCCTTGTCGAAGGAGCCGTGGAAAAGTGAAAGCGGCAGTTCTTAGGGGTAGAAACTGAGCTGGCGGCAACGAAAGCTTTAGTCGGCATGGTGACACTAAGCGCAAAAGATGCATTGTTAGCCCAATATGGGTAGAGTTTTAGCGTTATATATTTGTCTTCTGTGAGGAGAACCCTTTAGTGACCACCACTGAGTTCCGTAATGTTGCCATCGTCGCGCACGTTGACCACGGCAAAACCACTCTTGTCAACGGAATGCTTGAACAATCTGGAGCATTCGGTGACCATGGCGAACACACGGATCGCGTCATGGACTCCAATGAGCAGGAGCGCGAGCGCGGTATTACCATTCTGGCGAAGAACACCGCCATCATCCGTAAGGGGCTGGGCAAAGATGGCGCAGACCTCATCATCAACGTGATTGACACCCCTGGCCACGCCGATTTCGGTGGAGAGGTTGAGCGCGGTATCTCCATGGTTGATGGCGTTGTTTTGCTTGTCGATGCTTCCGAGGGACCCTTGCCACAGACCCGCTTCGTGCTTACCAAGGCATTGGAAGCCAAGCTGCCCGTTATTATTGCCGTTAACAAGACTGACCGTCCGGATGCACGTATTGAAGAAGTTGTTTCCGAGTCTCAAGATCTGCTTCTAGAGATCGCTGCTGGCTTGGATGATCCTGAGGCAGCAGAAGCTGCTGAGAAGCTGCTGGATTTGCCAGTTCTCTACGCTTCCGGCCGTGCGGGTGTTGCTTCTACTGAAAACCCAGGCGACGGCAACGTTCCTGCTGGCGACGATCTGCAACCACTGTTTGACGTCATCTACGATGTACTGCCAGAGCCATCCGCAAACGTTGATGCTCCTTTGCAAGCACACGTGACCAACTTGGACTCCTCGGACTTCCTTGGCCGTATTGCTTTGCTGCGAATCTACTCCGGCACCATCAAGAAGGGTCAGCAAGTTGCGTGGATTCACTACGATGATGAAGGTAACCAGCAAGTAAAGACCGTCAAGGTTGCTGAATTGCTGCGCACCGTTGGATTCGAACGTCAGCCTGCTCAAGAAGCAATCGCGGGTGACATCGTGGCTATCTCGGGTATTTCTGACATCATGATTGGTGACACCATCGCTGATGTCGAGCACCCAGAACCGCTTCCTCGCATCAAGGTTGATGAGCCTGCAATTTCTATGACCATCGGCGTTAACACCTCGCCTTTGGCTGGCCAGGGCGGCGGTGACAAGTTGACCGCACGTGTTGTTAAGGCACGTCTTGATCAGGAACTTATTGGTAACGTTTCCATTCGCGTTCTGCCTACCGAGCGCCCAGACGCTTGGGAAGTACAAGGCCGCGGCGAGATGGCGTTGTCTGTTTTGATTGAATCCATGCGACGCGAAGGCTTTGAACTTACCGTTGGTAAGCCACAAGTTGTGACCCAGAACATCGACGGCAAGCTCTACGAACCTTATGAAATGGTTACTGTTGATTGCCCAAGCGAATACCAGGGTGGCGTGACTCAGCTGATGGCTCTGCGCAAGGGCCAAATGCAGACCATGGATGTCCGCGAAGGTGACTGGGTACGTATGACTTTCCGCATTCCAGCTCGTGGCTTGATTGGTTTCCGCACTCAGTTTATGACTGAAACACGCGGTGCAGGTATCTCCAACTCCTTATCTGATGGTCTAGATGTATGGGCTGGCGAGATTAAGTCCCGTCCAACCGGTTCTTTGGTGGCAGACCGTTCCGGCCAGATCACCCAGTACGCTTTGCAACAGCTTGCAGACCGTGGTGACTTCTTTGTGGAGCCAGGTATGGAAGCATATGAAGGCATGGTCGTGGGTGCTAACAACCGTGATGAAGATATGGACATCAACATCACTAAGGAAAAGAAGCTCACCAACATGCGTTCTGCGACTGCAGACGCAACAGTGACTTTGGCTAAGGCTCGTACTTTGTCCTTGGAAGAAGCACTGGAGTTCTGTGGCAATGACGAGTGCGTTGAGGTTGGGCCAAATGTCTTGCGTGTTCGCAAGGTAGAGCTTTCTGCAAACGATCGCCGCCGTGCGGCATCTCGAGCAAAGCAGCTCAATAAGTAGTATCTCTTTGATTGCCCGCCACATGGTGGGCAATCTTTTTCGGCGTGCGCGCCGTTGATGAATTCAATCTAGTTCCATATTTGATAGCGGAGGAGCGGATGCGTTTTTCTCAATGCGCGCGCGCCCATTTTTTTCGTCAGGGTGCACTAACCCTATTGGTCGGTCTGAGCGCTTCCATGTTGGTGTCTTGTATGGCCAACCCGGGACCGCCACCAACTGTGGAAGTGACCACCGCCGCAGCCCCGTCGTCTGCAGCTCCAGTTGTGAGCTCAGACCAGTCTCGGACTCGTGCAGTCGTTGCGATCAATGATTTTCCTTTTGGCTTTAATCCACATTTGCGAGCTGATAATTCGCAATTGGTCGCTGACATTAGCGCTCTGGTGTTTCCTTCCGCGTTCAACTCCGGTGTACTCAACGCTAATCTTCTATCTTCAGCATCAGAAGTAGCTCCTCCCGCGGGGGTTGCACAGCGCATTCGCTATTCTCTTAACCCTCAGGCTCAATGGTCTGATGGTGCACCCATTACGGGAGCAGATTTTGAGTACTTGTGGCAGGGAATTGTCACCACTCCCGGAGCCCGAAATGCAGGTTTGTATCAAGCAATATCAAATGTGACTACGTCTCAGAATGGCAGGGTTATTGACGTAGATCTAACTACCCGCGTTGCTGATTGGACTGAGCTTTTCGCCTTTTTGCTGCCGGCGCATTTATTGGACAGCACTGATTTTGCTACTGCCTTGCAACGTTCCATTCCGGCTTCGGCGGGGCGGTATTCGGTGGAGTCCATAGATGTTGGTCGTGGGCAAATTGTGCTCAACCGGAATGATCGCTTTTGGGGGAAGGCTCCAGTAGACATCGACGTCTTGGAACTACGCGGGGTGCGGGACAGTGAGCAAGCAACCGCGTTAATGCGCTCAGGCCAGGTCCGGCTTGTCGATGTATGGCCGACTCAAACTTTGCGTGAGCAACTTGAGTTGCTGGGAGACGTGACTCTTGAGATAGTTTCACCTACACGGCAACTGCGATTAGAAGTGAACTCCACTTCTGAAACTTTCCACTCAGCGGAGTTACGGCGGACGTTTTTGTCACTTATCGATACCGCCCAAGTAGCACGATTAGCCACTGGGCGTACGGTTGATGTCACCGTTCCATATTCCCAGAACTCGTTGCTCAACACGGCATCAGAAGACCAATTGCGGCAGCTCAGTGTGGCTTCGCAAGAAAACCCCGTACGAATTGGTGTAGACCCGACCAATCCCACGGCTTTACGCGCAGCAGAAACCATTAAAGATAGTGCTGGTGCCAAGGGAGTCGTAGTTGATGTTCAAGAAAGTCGACTTGGGGAACTTGCTGCGGCTGTTCTTTCTCGCGGTGAACTTGACGCTGTTATCACGGTTGCTGATACATCGGTGGACGCTGCAAATATCGCGAGCTTTTTTGCGTGTACCAGCACGCAATCCTCCGCTCTTATTCCATCTGCGTCAGCGGCTCCATCGTCAGATGCTTCCCAGCCCGTGAACGCGTCTTTCTTAGAGCCGGCAAAATTCGCAGGAAACTTCTCACGTTTTTGCCCTACCGATGCCGCCAACACACAAATTGCCTTGTTAGCAGGGGAGATGGACCCTTCTGCTGGTTTATCACGAATAAGAGAAATCAATGCCCAAGAGGCATTGTACCTTCCATTGCTGGATGAATCGCGGTACCGAGCTATTCATAATGAATCGGAGGTAACGGCGGCAACGTCAGATTGGACGAGGGGCCTTAGTTCTGCCACATTGTGGGACGACATCGACTAGCGGCGGCGTAAGGTTGCCGTTATAAAGTTGGGGAAACAGGAAAGCAGTTTGGTGAAGGAATCGACTATGAATGAGTTATCCCGCGCTTCTAGTCTGGAAGGCGTGCGTGTTTTAGCTGTTCATGCCCACCCTGACGATGAGGTGTTATTTACTGGAGGAACCATTGCTGCATTGCGGGCTCGCGGTGCGCAGGTGGCAGTTCTTACTACAACCTTGGGAGAAGAAGGCGATGTCATTGGTGAGCCGTTTTCTGGACTGACGGGCACCGATCTTTTAGGTGGATTTCGTCTGCGTGAGCTCCAGGATTCTTTAAGAATTCTAGAGGCGACGGGCTTCCAACTGGGAGGGGTTGGTTACTTCAGGGACTCAGGAATGGCAGGATCTCCAGCCCACAGCAATCCGCACGCTTTAGTCAATCGCGTCGATGAAGCTGCCGAACACATTGCCCGCTTCCTTGAGATTTATGCTCCCGATGCGGTGTTAACGTACGGACCCGATGGCGGCTACGGACACCCTGACCATATTGCGGTGCATCAGGCAACGCATCTCGCCTGTGCTGACAAGGGGATTAGCAATATTTGGTGGGCCGTCTATCATCGCGCTTCACTGTATCGAGCGCTCGATACCATCACACCGGCAGCAGGTTGGCAGAAGCCTTCTAGAGCGTATGCGGACAATTTCACCAATGCAGCATGTGATCTGGTCATAGACCTTGACGACCATGCGTTGAGAACCAAGATTGATGCCATGCGCGTCCACGCGACGCAAATTTGGCTTGGCGATGGCTCCACGACCCCAACCAACCCTGAATCTGCGTATGCAGTGTGCACCGATCCAGCGCTAAGCCCAGTGGCTTTTGCGTTGTCGAATCGCCTTGTTATGCCGGTGCTTCGCCAGGAATATTTCCTGAGAGCATCGTCAAGCAAGCCCTTAGCTGCCGACGGTGATGCGCTTGACCACCTAGTTCGAGGAGTCTAGATGAGAAAAATGCTGCCTGAAAGTGAATTCGAGCCCTATGCTTTTTCGAAGGGCGAAGCCCTAGTCGGATTAATTTGGTTGTCCATAGCCGCTTTGTTGTCTTTATTTTTGGAGGTAGTTTATCTCGGATCGCAGATAACATTTCCCGATGGACACCGGATAGCCTTTCCAGTGACTATTGCGATTGCGCTGTGGTTTAACATGGTGTTGACATCTACAGCTTTGCGCTGGACTGAAAATTTCTTTGTTGCAGCAACACCATTACTGGTGTGGGGCACAGGTTTCACGGCCTTATTGTTAGCAGCGGATTTTACGGGAGATATGCTGTTAGGGAATAACATTCGCACTGTAGGGTTACTTTTGGCAGGGATTGCGGGCGGTATTTGGCCTTTTGTACGCCGAAAGTGATTTACTAAAGTACTGAACCGACATTGCGGTAATTTCAGGAGAAATCAAACTTATGACTTATACCATTGCCCAGCCTTGTGTTGACGTGCTTGACCGCGGTTGCGTCGAGGAGTGCCCAGTAGACTGCATTTATGAAGGCAAGCGCATGCTCTATATCCATCCGGATGAGTGCGTAGACTGCGGCGCATGCGAACCAGCTTGTCCCACTGAAGCAATCTTCTATGAAGATGATGTACCTGATGAGTGGGTGGAGTATAACGACGCCAACGCTGCGTTTTTTGACGACTTGGGTTCACCAGGAGGCGCAGCAGCCCTAGGTCCCCAGGACTTTGACGCACCGTTTGTTGCAGCACTTCCGCCGCAAAACCAGGGCTAAGGACGAAACAATCTGTCTGCCAGTTCTTGGCAGATATTTCAATCTTGAGACCATTTTCCTCGTGAGGAGTTTTTATATGGCACGCAGTCCACTTGGCAAGACATTGCCTGATTTTCCCTGGAATTCTTTGGCACCGGCTAAGAAGTTAGCAGGTCAGCACCCGGATGGGATAGTGGATCTGTCCGTAGGAACTCCCGTGGATGTAGTGGCACCTGGTGTGCAGTTGGCACTGGCATCTGCCGCGGAATATCCGGGATACCCGCAAACGGCGGGCGCTGCGGAACTTCGCGAGGCGATAGTATCCTCCCTGGAGCGTCGCTATGGCGTTGCTGGGGTTACCACGTCATCGGTGTTGCCTGTTATTGGCACCAAAGAAGCTATTGCGTGGCTTCCGACGCTTCTGGGCCTACGTGGTCACAAGGTGGTCATTCCTACTGTGGCATACC
The DNA here is from genome assembly GCA_034091885.1 of Corynebacterium sp. Taxonomy (GTDB): domain Bacteria; phylum Actinomycetota; class Actinomycetes; order Mycobacteriales; family Mycobacteriaceae; genus Corynebacterium. Next base: position 18,737 of record JAXFXA010000075.1, on the reverse strand, counting down.
CAACCTATGAGGTGGGCACACTTATTGCTGGGGCGGAGGTTGTCCGCGCGGATGACCCTGCTGAGTTTGATAGTGCAGCATTAGTTTTCATTAATTCGCCGTCGAATCCGACTGGTCGGGTAATGGACGTGCAAGAGTTGCGCGCCATCGTGGAATGGGCGCGTGCCAATGACGCGATCGTTGCCAGCGATGAGTGTTATATTTCCCTGGCATGGGACGATGCCAAAAAACCGGTTTCTATCTTGGATCCACGCGTGAGCGACGGCGATCATACAGGTCTTTTGGCGCTGCACTCTTTGTCAAAGTCGGCAAACTTGGCCAGCTACCGTGCGGGCTTTATTGCTGGTGATGAGGCCTTAATTGCTGAGCTCCTTGAGGTGCGCAAGCACGCAGGCTTGATGGTTCCTGCTCCAATTCAGGCTGCCATGACCGCAGCGCTTAGCGATGACGCCACCGAAGCCATGCAAGCTCATCGTTACGCGCAACGCCGAGCCAAGCTTATGCGCGCACTTAGCGATGTTGGCTTTACCATTCACCACTCTGAAGCAGGAATGTACCTATGGGCAACACGCGGCAATGATTGCCGTGAGGACGTGGAATGGTTGGCACAGCGTGGAATTTTAGTTGCACCCGGTGATTTTTATGGTGACATCGGAAAACAATTTGTTCGCGTTGGGCTAAACGGTACTGATGAGCGAATCGAAGCTGCGTGCGCACGCCTAAGCACGGAGTAACAACCACAAGGCTTGCCAGAGCTAATCATATGTGGAGTGGAATCGAGTTTTCCCTGTGTCGGCTTTGGGGATAATATCTAAGGGTTAATATTTTCAAGTCCGGCAGGGAGAAAAACATGAGCTTAACTGCTGCCCGAGTGGTATCAAATTTTGGGCAATTTGTTAAGTTCGGCATTGTCGGCGGCTCTGGTACGTTGGTCAACCTCGGCGTCATTGTTGTCTCTAAAAAGATTGCGTGGTGGACTGCAGGAATTACCGAGTATGATCCTTTCCTCAACCTTTTTGGATCCCAGTTCCATATTCGCTGGTACCACGCCTTTATGACGATAGCTTTTATCGTTGCTTGCATTTGGAACTACCAGCTTAACCGATGGTGGACTTTCCGGTCTGCACAGATGATTTCGTGGTTTCGTGGATTCATTCCATTCCTGCTCACAGGTATTGGTGCATTCTTGGTCAGCCAGCTGGTAGTGACTTTGTTGATGAATCACAATTCACCTTTTGCTCTGTCAGATGTCATTTTTGATGATTCGACAGGCTTGCGAACTAAGTTTTACTGGGCTTCAGCGCTATCTATTATCGTAGCCATGCCTTTCAATTTCGTGATAAACAAGTTGTGGACGTTTCGTGCTCGTCCCAAGACTGCGATAATCGTGGCGGAAACTCCGCCTCATTAGATGCCAGGAATTCGGTCTAGAATGCTTTTGTGCGTGATTTTTTAGACTCCCTAAGTCTGACTAACTTCGGGATTATCATAACGCTACTAGTGATAGTGGTTGCAGGTCTGTTTCTTGCACTGCGGAAGTTACGCCTGTGGTGGCCTAGTGGAATAGCGTTGATAGTCACTGCCGTGGTCACAGGCATAATTGCAGTCATTATTGAAATCGTTTGGAAGCCATTCCCTGATGCCCTGCCGCTGCGCCTTTATATCGCTGTAGGTATCGCGGTATGGGTTGTGTTCCTCGTTTTTATTGGGCGCGGTGTTCGCAAACTCCTACTTGGGGTATTGGTTGTCTCGCTTGTTGGAGTCGCTGCAGTGGCGAATTCCTTTTTCAAGGCTTATCCGTCAGTCGGCTCTTTCTTCCCAGACCGATATGCCGTTGGGGTAGATTTTGCTGAGTTCCCAAGCATAACGAATCCTCCCGAGTCTTATGGGAACACCGTCGGAGCATTGGTTACCGTCGCACTTCCTGGTGAAAAGTCGGGGTTTGCAGCCCGAGACGCAGTGGCCTATGTTCCACCGGCGTACTGGCAACAACCCAACATGAACTTTCCTGTGTTGGTATTAATGGCAGGTAACCCAGGCCGTCCGACAGACTGGTCCACATCGGGGAATATGGCCAAGGCTGCAGATGCATTTCAGCGCGAGAATAATGGTTTGTCTCCCATTGTGGTTAGCGTGGACGCCACAGGTTCGATGACAGGCAACCCCGTGTGCACTGATAGTGACGTAGCTAAGGTACAGACGTATCTTACAGAGGACGTTCCTGCGGGCATTATGAAGGCGTTCCGAGTTAAGCCGGACTTGCGGACATGGACCATTGGTGGATTAAGCTACGGAGCCACGTGTGCTCTGCAAATAGTGACGAATTATCCGGATCTTTATGGCAGTTTTCTGGACTTTTCAGGACAAATTGAGCCCACAATGGGAACGCGAAAAGCTACTGTTGACAAGTTTTTCGGCGGCGATGAAAGCGCTTTCGTTGCAGAAAATCCAGCAGATATTTTGCGTGCTAATGAATCTACAAAGACGTTTTCTGGCATCGAAGGAAAATTTGTAGCGGGGGCTAATGATCAAGAGGCGATTAAAGCACTGACAGAGCTAAATACTCTGGCAACGCGGGCGGGGATGACAACGACCTTTAGCACTCTGCCGGGTGGACATGATTTTGGTGTATGGTCACGTGCTTTGGAGGAGAATTTTGCCTGGGTTGCTCACAGAGGAGGAATAATTTAAGTGCCAACGATATTTACGGGAAGTGCTTTGCGAGTCAGTGCCCATGGGATTGTTAAGTATCTGGCCCGTCAGATACCCGCTATTCCTGCCACGCTAGCGGCGGTGGCATTGATGTGGGGTTTGCACCTAGCGGCCACCATGAATGGAACGCATGCGTTGACTGCGTTTGGACTGCGCCAGAGCATGCCACTTGGTGACATACATATCGTTACCTCGCTCTTGACTGCTTCCTCAAGCCTCGGATTAGTTACAGCAACGCTGGCCGCTTTGGTCCTTGCTGCCCCTGCAGAACGTGTCCTAGGTACATGGCGATTTGTGTTATCCGCACTTGTGACCAGCATCCCCGCGGTTGTGGTAGCAGGAATAACGAGTGACTTGTGTGATGTTTCTGTGCACTGGAATTGGGCGACACATCTTCACTCAGAAACGTTTCTCTCACCGTTGCCGTGGATGATTGGGGCCGCCTGCGTTGCGAGCGGAGCATATCCACTGGTCTGGCAGCGTCGCATTAGAATTTTGACACTGACGTTGACCACGACTCTAGTGCTCTTTTCTGGTTCCATAGCGGACTTAGCGGGATTCTACGCAGCGGGATTAGGCATTGTCATTGGTGCAGCACAATTGGGAGGAAAAGCGTACCGCCACTTCTCCCTGCATCCACGTGCTATGTCGCTGCGTGAATCACGGATCGTTGTAGCAATGGCAGCTTTGGGTGTGGCTGCAGGGCCGGTTCTCGTCGCCGCTTCACCGACGTCAAAAGGGCCATTTGCTGCGGTAACCGCTTTGCTGTGGACGGCGCCCATTGACGTGGCAGATGTGCAAGCTTTATGTGCTGCGAACCCCAATGCGCGGGATTGTACGTTGGCGCTGCATATGTTGCACTTTTCCGGGCTGGGGCCATGGGTAGCAAACATCTTGCCATTTATTGTGACCATGGTCGCGGCTTTTGGACTGATACGCGGTCGCCGGTTGGCATGGATGACACTACTAATACTGCAGCTAATCGCGGTGGTGTTTGTTCTTTTCAGCATCACTGAACTTGCTTACCAATCATCGTCGTTATGGGCACAAGCCATGTGGACGTTGGGCATTGTCACACCGTGGCTTTTAATTCTTGCGGTGCTTATTACAACGAGGCGTCTATTTTTCGTCCCTACCTCAGGCGACGCAATCTTGCGCTTTCTTTCCAAAGCTGGGATATGGACCACGGCCTTGTGCATAGTGTGGTTAGCAGTTACCCAAGTACTGGAAGATAACTTTGTCGTAATTGCCTCTCAATCTGTAATTGGTGAGCCACCAGAAGGTTGGAGTTCACTTACTGCAGCGCTCATTGATGTGCCAGGGCGTCTAGTGCCACCGGCGTTGGCACTAGCCTTCCCCGATATGTTGCTGCCCACCACAAGTGCGGCGTGGTTGGTCTATGAGTGGTTGTCAGTTGTGATGTGGGGAGGAATTGCGTTTTTCTTGTGGCAGGTTTTCGCCTCCACGTCGTTGCCTGAACGCGAGAGTGAGCGAGAACTAGCCCGTGACATTCTCCAGCACGGAACTGGAGACCATCTATCGTGGATGACATTGTGGGAAGGAAATCGATACTGGTTCGCCACGAACGAAGCCGGTTATGTTGCCTATAGGCTGGTAAACAACGTTGTGGTAACTTTGGGCGAGCCCGTTTTAAGCCTTTCTGCCGAAGAACAGGGCGCAACCGCTTCTATGCTTGCCGATGAATTCGAATCCTTCGCAGAACGCATGGGCTGGACTGTGGCGTGGTATTCGGTACGGAGAGAATTTGCCTTAACTCGCGAAAAGACTGGGCACAAGAAAGTACATGTCGCCGCGGAGTCAGTACTTCTCACGGAAAACTCTGAGTTTACGGGCAAGAAATTCCAAAACATACGCACTGCACGCAATCGTGCAGGTAAAGAGGGAATCGCCACGGTATGGTCCCGGTGGAATGACCTTGAACCCGAACTGCAACAAGGCGTTATTGCACTTTCTGAGCAGTGGGTTGCAGACAAAGCTCTCCCAGAAATGGGATTTACACTCGGCACGGTAGAAGAGCTTGCAGACCCTAATACGATGTTGCTCCTAGCTGTCGATGAATCCAAGCGCGTTCATGGGATCACTTCCTGGTTACCTGTTTATGAGCAAGGAGAGTTGACTGGTTACACGCTGGACTTCATGCGGCGCGATAGGGACGGCTTCCGTCCTGTTATCGAATTTTTGCTAGCAGAAGCAGTCGTCATTGCTAAGACTAACGGTTGCCAATGGGTGTCACTTTCGGGTGCACCATTAGCTCCTCCCGCACAGTCTTCCGAAGACACAACGGAGGCAGGCACGCTCGATGTCTTGCTAGACCGTGCCGGAGGAGCACTGGAGCCGTTATACGGATTCCGGTCACTTGCAGCGTCGAAATATAAATTTCATCCTGAGCATCACTCTTGGTTTATGTGTTACAACGATGAGCTGGCTCTGCCAAGAATTGGTATTGCAGTAGCCCGTAGCTATCTGCCACATCTCAGCGTAAAGGATGGTATCGAAGTCATTCGTGAGTGGTCGCGTTCTCACGCTGCACGTGCTTAGAGCACAATAGACAAAGCTAAAAGTACTAGCCAGATAAATTCTGGCTAGTACTTTTAGCTTGTATGAAGTCTAGAGTAGACGGAACTAGTTTTTGTGCAACGCTGCATTGAGCGCTACTGCTTCAGTCTTCCATTCAGTGGCTTCGATGGCGCCGGTGACAGAGTTGCGGCGTAGGAGCATTCCGGACGCACCAGATAGAGTTGCAGCCTTGACGGTGTCCCCAGCCTTGACACCTGCTAGCTCAGCGACGCGGCCGAATACCGCTACTTTTGAACCGGAGGTTACGTAGAGTCCGGCTTCGATCACGCAGTCATCGCCAAGCGAAATGCCGATACCTGAATTGGCGCCGAGCAAGCAGCGCTCACCGATGGAAATGACTTCCTTACCGCCACCAGACAGGGTGCCCATGATCGAGGCACCTCCGCCAACATCTGAGCCGTCGCCCACGACGACACCGGAGGAAATTCGACCCTCAACCATGGAGGTACCAAGAGTTCCTGCATTGAAGTTAACAAAGCCCTCGTGCATGATCGTTGTGCCTTCGGCAAGGTAAGCACCGAGGCGAACGCGGTCTGCGTCACCGATGCGAACACCAGTCGGAACGACGTAGTCAACCATACGAGGGAACTTATCCACAGAATAAACAGTTACGGGGCCACGGGAAGCGAGACGCCCACGAACCATTTGGAAATCAGCAACGGCGCATGGTCCGTAGTTTGTCCACACCACGTTAGTGAGCTTGCCAAAAATGTCGTCCATGTTCATCCCATGTGGCTTGACCGCACGATGGGAGAGCAAGTGAAGTCGCAGGTAGGCATCATATGCATCGATAGGCGCTTCATTGAGATCTGCAATACTGGTCTCAATAGCAATGCGAGCTACACCGCGCTCTTCATCGGGACCAACCAAGTCCTTGAACTGCTGCGGGGTCTCTTCTAGACGGACTGTTCCGGTCTCAGTGACATCTTCATCGAGGTGGACTGCAGGAAACCAAGCGTCCAAAACTGTGCCGTCGTGAGTAATTGTGGCCAAGCCACGTGCTGATGCAGTAGTCATACAGATTTAAGCCTTTGAAAATACGAGTTAAGAGAATTAAGCGTGTCCGAAGCAACAAGTTGCTCAAACACAAACAAGTCTAGATGGTAGCGCTTATTGCAGCTTCTTACCATCTAGACTTGTGTTAAAGAACAATCGGTGTGCCCACTAATTAATCTGGGCGGTCATTTGTGGTTGTTCCGGAGTGTTGTTTCGCAGGCTGGGGACTGCAAGGGCAATAGCAACTAGACCGCCTGCGATGATGCCGACGGAAATGAGCTGAGGCCGTGTGCTCTCTTCGAACATCATAAGAAGAACCAAAAGGCCGAGGCCTACGATCACGGCAATTGGAACTACTGGGAAGCCCGGAAGAGTAAGGGCGGAGTTGCCGAGTAGCGGTTTGAGCTTCATGTACGACAAAGCAATGAATACCCACAACACGATCAAACAGCCGCCCACCGCGTTGAAGAGGAACGCGATAAGCCCCGGTGGATTCCAGTATTGGAGCCCGACCGATGCAAATGCGAACAACATCGACAAGGTAACAGCATACGTAGGGGAGTGACCCTTAGAAATGTGTGTGAAAAAGCGTGGTGCGTTGCCGTCTTTGGCCATGTTGTAGACCAAACGGGAAGTTGCATAAATCTGAGCATTAAATGCGGAGAGCAATGCGATGGCGATGACAACTTCCATGATTGTTGCGGCATACGGGACGTTAGCCAAATCCAACAGTTGCGTAAACGGAGATTGTGCTGCTACATCGGCACCCTGAATATTGGAAAATGGCAGGAGCAAGGCAATGACTGCAACGGAGCCGACGTAGAAGAACATAATGCGGAAGATAACCGCGCGAACGGCAGTAGCCACGTTACCTGCTGGGTTTTCACTTTCTGCCGCAGCAATGGTGACCAATTCAATACCACCGAATGCGAAGGCAACGGCCAACAAACCAGCGGCGAAACCAGGAATACCGTTGGGCATGAAGTTAGTGGAGAAGTTCTCAGTCTGAACCTCACCAGGACCGAGAATTAGGAAAGCGCCGAGAGCCAAGAATGCAACAATGACCGCAACCTTGATGATTGCAAACCAGAACTCAAATTCTCCGAAGCCCTGAACTGCTGCGAAGTTAACGACGGCAAAGAAGATCACGGCAATCAGAGCAGGGATCCAAGGGGAAATTCCAAACCAGGATGAAATGATGGCTGCGGCACCGGTGATTTCTGCGCCCATCACCATGGTGAGCATGAACCAGTACAACCACCCTGTGGTAAAACGTGCCCAGTTACCGAATGCCTCGCCGGCATAGGTGGAAAACGATCCCAAGGAAGGGCGGGATGACGCCATCTCACCCAACATATACATCAAAAGCGTCACCAGGACGCCGGCAACTGAGTACGCGAGAAGAACTGAAGTTCCTGCAACTTGAATACCTACACCGACACCGAGGAAGAGCCCTGCGCCAATTGCAGAGCCCAAACCCATCATGGTGAGGTGCCTGGTTTTTAGTTTTGTGCGTTGAACAGCGGGAGCTGCTGAATCGGACATTTTCTTACATCACTTTCTAGCTGGTGATAGGTTGCAGAAGATGTTACACCAGTGTTGACCACAACAAATAATTTCTGCCGATCTGCAGGTAATTATGTTTTGATGGGGGAGGAAACTTTTGACCTACAGGGGTTTGACATTGCGGCTACCATGACTCATTGTGATTGAAACTAACCTGAATCTTCTTGCAAACCCAGTTGAATTAACTAAGGCGCTCGTCGATATTCCGAGCCCATCGCATCATGAGGAAGAGATTGCTAACGCAGTTGAGGCCGCTTTGCGCAAGCTCGCAAGCGATGCGGCTCAATATCAGCCAGAGCGCTCGATCGAGGTGCAGCGATTTGGAAATACTATCTGTGCGCGCACGTCACGCGGATTTAACTCCCGCGTAGTTTTAGCTGGTCATATTGACACGGTCCCTATCGCGGACAACGTTCCTCACACGATGCAGTCTGGCCCAGAGGGTGATGTGATGTGGGGTTGCGGAACTGTTGATATGAAGTCGGGTATGGCATGCTACCTGCATGCATTTGCCGCCTTAGCGACCAGTGATGACCTCTGCCATGACCTTACTCTTATTGCTTATGAAGGAGAAGAAGTAGCGTCAGAATTTAATGGTTTAGGACATCTGCAGTCTGACAATCCGGAGTGGCTGGCTGGTGATTTAGCTTTGCTAGGTGAGCCATCCGGAGCCATGATTGAGGCTGGATGCCAAGGAACTATTCGTCTACGTGTTACTGCATATGGTCAACGTGCACACTCGGCGCGTGGTTGGCTTGGTTCTAATGCCGCACATACGTTGGCCCCAGTTATCCAGAAAGTGGCAGATTACCAGCCAGACGATGTTGAAATTGATGGCTTGTTATATCGAGAAGGACTCAATATCGTTCATCTCGAGTCTGGTGTTGCCACGAACACGATCCCAGATGTGGCCTGGATGTTTGTTAACTATCGCTATGCCCCGCATCGTACCAGTGCGGAAGCTCTCACTCATATGCTTGATGTTTTGGGTCTGCAACCGGAGCAGGAGGCACCTTTTGGGGAAGTGCCTGCAGAGTTCGGGGTTCGCTATGAGATTGATGACATTGCCAGTGCCGCGCAGCCAGGGCTTGCGCAGCCAGCAGCAGCAGCGCTTATCGATGCCGTCGGTGGTAATGTCCGTGCCAAGTTTGGCTGGACAGATGTTGCTCGTTTTTCTGAACTTGGTACACCGGCTGTGAACTTCGGGCCGGGTGACCCGGGTTTTGCTCACAAAAAAGATGAGCAATGCCCGATTAGTGACATCACGCAGGTGGCTGAACAGTTGTGTGCTTACCTGACCACACCACAATCCTAAGGAGACCTGATTATGGCCCCTGTAAAAAACCACGGTTCCCGCAAACGCGAATCACGTACCCTGCGCGGACCCCTATTGTTGCGGTCAGATGGTCATCAATCATCGACCTATGATCAGCGCTTGTTGCAATCGGGCGCAGACCATGAGTGGCAGCATGCTGACCCGTGGCGCGTGTTGCGAATTCAAGGCGAGTTTGTGGCAGGTTTCGATGCCCTCAGCCAACTCCCCAAGGCAGTGACTGTATTCGGCTCTGCTCGCACTACAGAGGATTCCCCTGAATATGCGCAAGGAGTAGAGATTGGCGCGAAGCTTGTTGACGCAGGCTATGCCGTTATTACTGGCGGCGGCCCAGGAGCTATGGAGGCGGCCAATCGTGGAGCACACGACAACGATGGGCTTTCCATTGGTCTCGGTATCGAGCTGCCGTTTGAACAAGGGCTCAACAATTACGTTGATTTGGGCCTAAATTTCCGGTACTTTTTTGCACGAAAAACTATGTTTTTAAAGTACTCGCAGGCATTTGTCTGTTTGCCAGGCGGATTTGGAACGATGGATGAGTTTTTTGAAGTCTTATGCATGGTCCAAACCGGAAAGGTAACCAACTTCCCAATAGTTTTAATTGGAACGAAGTTTTGGTCGGGCCTTATCGAGTGGTTGCGCGCAGCGTTACTTGACGGCGGATATATTAGCGCGGGCGATACTGACCTGTTCTTGTTAACGGATTCAGTCGATGAGGCAATTGACCACATTGTTCGTGCACACCAAGTGCTTAGCGATGAACGCGTCCGCCAGCTCGGCGATCACACCGCCACTAGCCCCGAAGACATATTGCCTGGGGACTAGACAACGGGACTTGGCTGCATCGAGAATGCCCGCCTAGTTAATTCTTTTAACGGGCGGGGCTTTACCGAACGGCAATAATGCGTGTCGGGATTGTGCATAGCGCTGCCCTTGTTCGGGACAGAGGTTTTTATGCACAGCAATACTGAGGCTGAAGATCCCACGGTTCGTCATGACCAGCGAAGTGAAGAAGATGAGCCTATCCGAAAATCACAAAAGGGACTAGACTAGGTAGATATCTCATATCAAATTCTAGGGAGTACAACCATATGGCAGCAATGAAGCCCCGTACAACAGGTGGAACTATGGAAGCTGTAGAGGAGTCTCGCAAAATCGTCATGCGCATCCCTTCTGATGGCGGTGGACGAATTGTCATTGAAATGAGTAAAGAAGAAGCCGCTCAATTGGGCGCGTTGCTTACTGAAGTTTCTCACTAGAGATTCAAAACAGGCGCCTCACGTTTATCAAGTTTCCGTCACTGCGGCGCAACAGTCCTGAAATAACTGCCGTCATACGAGAGTTTCGCCTAAGCTAATGCCATGCTTTCCCATATCGTAGACGTATTGGCAGACCCTAGTGACGGAACCGCGCTCAGTGGCGCAGACAATTTTACCCGCTTAGTTTCCGAGTCAGGGCATTCATATGATGTAGCCAAGCAAGGTTATGTTACGCTAGCTGCCGGTGCTGGATTAAAACACAGCGGTGATGATCTCGACATGGTTAAGGCACGTGAATCCTACTTGGCCAAAGGGCATTTCGCGCCATTTGTTGAGGCTGTAACGGGCACAATATTGGATGTGGTGGAGGCCACCACCAACGTTGACGATACCCCTGAGCCAACGCTACTGGAAGTCGGCGCTGGTACGGGATATTATTTGTCGCATACCTTGGATTCAATTGCGGGCTCGCGCGGCGTAGGCTTGGATATTTCTCCGCATGCAGCACGATCTTTGGCCAAGTGCCATCCGCGCGTGGGAGCCGTAGTAGCTGATGCATGGCAGCGTCTTCCGCTTCGCGATGCATCGATTAATGCGATCTCAGTAGTTTTTGCGCCGCGCAACCCCGCGGAATTTCAGCGTGTATTAGCTCCTGGAGGACAAGTCGTAGTGCTTACTCCGCAGGCCGGGCACCTAGATGAGTTGCGGGAGCCGCTAGGAATTTTGGGAGTGGAAGAGGACAAAATCGACCGCATGTATGCTCAAGCTGCAGGGCATCTTGAGCAGGCAGCAGATCCGGTTAATATCGTCTTCCCCATCGTTTTGGACAAACAATCGTTGCGTGCTCAGGTGGCTATGAGTCCATCAGCTCGGCATATTTCCACCGATGAGCTCAGCCAGCGGATGCAAGCGCTACCGGACACGTTGACGGTAACAGCGCATGCGCGCTTAGATAGATTTCGCGCTGTATAAAGAATTAATAGATAAAAGTGGTCACCGGTTTCTGCCGGTGACCACTTTTTGCGCTGTTGCTAAGTATTAGCTTCGGTGTCTAGTCATCGTGGTGAACGTGCCACTCATTGAGAATATCCGCATCACCTTCGACGTTCGTGGTGATGCCAGAGCATCCGCCCTCAAAGTAGACGCGTGATGCCATAGCAACTTGGCCGCTGTCTGCGAATACTTCTACCGTTGAACCATCTACGATAATGGTCAAAGAATCGGAGTCGCCTTCATCGAGGTGAGCCACTGCCGGACGGTCTTGAGGAGAATCCGGTGAGGTCGGTAGCTTGGCATCGCCTTGAGACGCAGAAAATGAACGATCCAGAATGAGCTCGTCGCCCTTGTGCGTGACTGTAGCAGCCGGTTGTCCAGAGGAATCTAGTAGGTTTACGGTGACGCTTGAGCCTGCCGGAACTTCGAGTCTGCCGGTCCACATGCGGGCCCGCTTGGAATCAGCGACAACGTCAGGCAATCCAGGGGTTGGAGTCTGGAAAATCTTTCCACCTTGCAAAGTCAACACGCGTGGCAAAGATAACGCGTTAGCCCAGCCAGCGTCGCGCCACGAGCGGTGGTTAGAAACGTCATCGCGGCGACCAGTACCGTTGAGCCATCCAAACAACAAGGCTTGGTCATAGCGGGTGTCAGGATCAATGACAGAAGGTGTGTATGTCGTACTGCGTGGTCGTGTGAAGTCATGTCCATAATCCAAACGCTGGAAAGGGACGTCGACGCTAAAGGTTGTACCGTGAAGCTGGCCGACAACGTAACCGGCATATTCCTTGCCATTGGTCTCAACGGTGACGAGGAGGACATCGTAGATTTTTTCGTCTACCTCATCCTTGAGACGGACAATGCGGGGGGATACTACAACGTCACTAGCAGTAACCTCCGTGCCTAGGTCACCTTCGAATTCCAGTTTTCCGGATACCTCCCAAGAGATGCCGTCAGGGCTGCGCAAGACAATGAGTTGTGGATGTTCGGCATCACCAGCCACAGCCAACATGAGCCAACCTTCGTAACCATCGCCGCGCTGTTGAGAATCCACCCAGTCAGGGATGACCAAAGGGGAGCGGAAACGCTTAAATTCTGGGCTGTCACCAACTAGCTGACCTTTGCGCAATACGCGGTGGTCGACGGAGTCAACGTCATCAGAGACATCGCAGGTGTCATCGAAATGTTCAATTTGGGCTAATCGAATGGTGGTACCAGTCGACGTTACGGAGGTGAAGTACAAATTCACATTTCCGTCCACTGCGATAACTGAACCGGCTCGCAGACCGATTTCACCACCAGCCGGAGCTAATGCATCATCACATTCGAGCCAATCAAACGGCAAGTCCTCGGAATACATATGGCCCCACCGCGAAGGGGAGTTAGGTTCTGTGCGCCGCTGATAAAAAACATGCCAAGCGGTGCCATCATAGAGTACCCCCGCAGGGGCTTCGATGATTCCATTTTCAGGTGCGATGTGCAGCTCAGGACGATGCATAGTCATGACAACTATTTGTACACAAATTTGTCCGGACGCGCTTGCGAAAATTGGTGCCGAGGACCATTTTGTGGGCAACTACTGCAAAGAACGGTAGATATCCACCGTCTGTTCGGCAATCGATGCCCACGAGAATTTCTCTACCGCTCGTTGTCTTCCCGCCATACCGAACTGCGTGGTTAGTTTTTCATCGGCCACCAAATTATTAACGGCCTGTGCCAGTTGACGCTCAAATTCTGCCGGTTGTAACTCGTCATAGTGCACCAAAACACCCGTCTCATTGTGGGCGACAACCTCGGGTATTCCGCCTACATCGGAAGCAACGACTGCCGTACCGCAGGCCATTGCTTCTAGGTTGACAATGCCGAGTGGCTCATAGATTGAGGGGCATACGAATACGTCCGCTACCGTGTAAATCTGGCTAATCTTCTCGCGGGCAAGCATATCGCGTATCCAATAGACACCGTCACGGGTTTCTTGTAACTGCGCCACGAGCTGCTCAGTTTCGGAAGCAATTTCTGGTGTGTCGGGCGCTCCCGCACACAGGATTATTTGAATATCCTCAGCGAAGTTTTGTGCGGCTCTAAGCAGATGGGGCACCCCCTTTTGTCGGGTAATGCGTCCGACAAATGCTGCGATCGGGCGGTTGCGGTCTACGCCTAAGCTATCGATGAATCCTTCATCCGATGGAGCCCATAAATTGGTATCGATGCCGTTGAGGACTACATGGACTTTGGAAGCATCGATACGCGGATATGCGTCGAGGATCGATGCCTTCATGCCAGCAGAGACCGCAATGACAGCATCTGCGTACTCCATCGCATTCTTCTCTGACCACGACGAGATTTCATATCCACCCGCCAGCTGCTCGTGCTTCCACGGACGATGTGGTTCCAATGAGTGAGCAGTGACGACGTGAGGAATGTCATACAACTTTGCAGCCAAGTGACCAGCCAAACCGGAATACCAGGTGTGAGAATGCGCAACCTCGATATCGGTTGCAGCATGGGCCATACGCAGACCTGTGGACAAGGTCTGCAAAGCCGGATTGGCTGCTTCCAAGGCTGGGTCACACCCGTGAGCATAGACATCTGCCTCGTTACGGGGAGCGCCCATGCAATGCACTTCTACATCGATAAGCTGACGCATAAACCGCGTCAACTCTGCCACATGGACGCCGGCTCCGCCGTAAATTTGCGGCGGATACTCCTTGGTAAAAATCCCTGCTTTCATAGAAATAACCCTAATGTTTTGCTGCTCTACTCGCAGGCGTTGAGAGAGGGGAAAAATAAATTGACGTTGGGCTGCAAAAGTCTTGCTGGGCTAATACGGTAGGAATTGTGAGAAGCCAGCCTAATGTCTTATCCATCGTTCTCGCGGGCGGCGAAGGGAAGCGGTTATTTCCGCTAACAGGAGACCGTGCCAAGCCCGCTGTTCCTTTTGGTGGTACATATCGCCTCGTTGACTTTGTGCTGTCTAACCTTGTCAATGCAGGTTATATGAAGATTGCAGTGCTGACTCAATACAAGTCGCATTCCTTGGATCGTCACATTTCCCAATCGTGGAATCTTTCTGGTCCCACTTCGCAATACATCGCCTCGGTTCCTGCGCAGCAGCGCAGAGGAAAGCGTTGGTATAGCGGTTCTGCGGATGCAATTGTGCAGTCGCTTAACCTCATCTACGATGAACAACCCGATTATGTGATTGTGTTCGGCGCGGATCACGTCTACCGCATGGATCCTTCGCAAATGGTGGAGGAACACATTGCAACCGGAATGGATTGTTCGGTGGCTGGAATTAGGGTTCCTCGTTCTGAAGCTTCAAGTTTTGGCTGCATCCAAGCCGATGGCATGGGAACTATAACCGAGTTTATTGAGAAGCCGGCTAATCCTCCAGCAACGCCTGATGACCCAGAGATGACCTATGCCTCGATGGGAAATTATGTGTTTACTGCACAGGCGCTTATCGATGCCTTATTGGCCGACGAAAAAGACGAAAACTCTGATCACGATATGGGCGGAAATATCATCCCGTATTTCGTTGAGCGTGGCCAAGCACACGTTTATGATTTCTTGAGCAACCGAGTTCCCGGTTCCACTGAACGCGATCACGGTTATTGGCGTGACGTAGGTACTGTCGACTCTTTCTATGAGGCGCACATGGACTTGATTTCAGTCCACCCGATCTTCAATCTTTATAACCGGGCCTGGCCAATTCACTCCACAGATGTGTCAAACTTCCCTCCAGCTAAGTTTGTACAAAACGGGATTGCACAATCATCAATGGTGGCACCTGGATCAATTATTTCGGGTGGAACGGTGCGAAATTCTGTTCTAGCTTCTGATGTCCATGTCGCTGATGGTGCCACGGTGGAAGGCTCAGTTCTGCTCCCCGGTGTACGTGTTGGACGCGGGGCGGTTGTGCGTCACGCAATTATAGATAAGAATGTACGGATTTCTGACGGGGCCATTATTGGCGTCGACCGTGAACGCGACGCAGAGCGTTTTACAGTTTCAGAAGGCGGAGTCGTAGTTGTAGGAAAGAACGAAACCGTCTAAGCGGCCTTGTTCAGACCTGTCGGTGGAGAACACCGACAGGTCTTCTTTATACTGCCCCAGATTGACGTGTTGATAGTGGGGGTAGTGGGCGGGTGGGAAAAGCATTTTCGAATTTTTCCCTGCTGTTGCAGGATCGTTCTATTCGTGTGAATCTGTCTGTGCAGCCATCAGAGTGAAAGGGCACCTTAACACGAGGTGTGTTGCGATAGAACTGGATATTGCTTTCTGGCTTAAGCCGGTCAGAGTATCTGCGTGAGCACGCCAGCGCTGTCCGGCACCTACCACAAGCGGTATAAGTAGTTGCTCGCCAAAGGGTAGGTATACCAAGCCCGAGCTACCTTCATCAGGGGAGGTCGGCTCGCGGGTCTTGTTAAACTGCAGCCCGAATAGAGGGGATAATTTCGGGTCGCATGGTGTGACAAGACATGAGGGAGCGGGCAGTGGGAAGAGGTGGCTCCCACTTTTGGCGCTAGTCCGCCGGCCCGTAGGGGGAGGGATTTCTTTGGGGGAAGAAATCCCAGAGGAGATGTTTAGAAAAGAACATCTCCTCCCTCCGTTCCTGTTACGAAAGCTGGAAGTAAAAGCAGTAAGTTTAGGAAGTAGCCAGTTTGGTAGCCAAGGTGAGTCCCGAACCTAATGGCAACCGAGTGATTTGTGCACCTTCAAGATCCTGTAGATAAGAGTCAGCCTCGCGTGCAGCAGCTGTGGCGCGGTCAGTGCGGCTGGTATCGGCAATAGTTGCGTCTAAGAGGACATCGGGAAGCACAAGTGTGCCATGCGGAGCTAAAAGTGGCCATGCTGCCTTGACGACTGCAGGGAGGTCTAGAGGAGCGACATCAGCATAAATTACCTGGTAAGAATCATTTGCTAATCTGCTCATTACATCCAAAGGACGCGAAGGTAAGAAGCGAATGCGGGCAGGCGAGTGTCCAGCTTTGCGGAAAGTCTCCTTGGCGTGAGCTTGGTGCTCTGCTTCTGGGTCAATGCACGTAACGATGCCATTTTTTCCTAATCCCTCCAGCAGATAAAGCCCGACAATACTGGACACAGGGGTGATGGCTACTGCTTGTACCTTGTCTCCTTGGGCAACAGCAGTCAACGTAGTAATCAGCTGGCCAACAGGAACGGAGGGCACCCGCAAGCCGAACTCTTCTGCGTGGGCGCGGGCAGCTTCCATAGCTTCCGTTGAGGGGGACGTTTCAGTAACGAACTGGTTAATTGCTTCATACGCTTGATTGGTCACGAAAGCTAGTCTATAAGCGATTGCTGAATCGGTGGTGAAATATCGCCAATTAGGGGTGAAATTGCTGCTTGTACGCCGAAAACTACGTCTGGGGTTCATCCAGATATTTTTCAGTCTTCACAATGGCAAATGTAAGAAATCTAAGGCATACTGAATAAGTATGACTTTCCAAGAGCTTTCCGGAACCGCGGCTTTTGACGCAGGCATGGCTGACATGCCTGAGTGGGGGGAGCTTGTCGCTGAGCACGCGGATAGTGTTTACCGTCTTGCCTACCGCCTCACCGGTGATCAACACGATGCGGAAGATCTAACGCAAGAAACCTTTATGCGAGTTTTTCGTTCGCTAGACCGCTATCAAGCAGGCACCTTTGAAGGTTGGTTGCATCGGATTACAACTAATCTGTTTTTGGATATGGCTCGTCATCGCGCCAAAATCCGTATGGAAGCTCTGCCAGAAGACTACGAGCGTGTTCCTGGTACAGACATGACCCCTGAGCAAGCTTACTCAGTTGCAAATTTGGATCCCGCGTTGCAGGCTGCCCTCGATGATCTCTCACCTGACTTCCGTGTTGCCGTCGTTTTGTGTGACGTTGTGGGAATGAGCTACGACGAAATCGCAGATACCCTAGGGGTAAAAATGGGTACGGTGCGCTCGCGTATCCACCGCGGACGGCAGCAATTGCGCGACTTACTTGAACGTGCAGCACAAACCGATGACGAGGCACGCGTACTCCTAAGATTGCGTTAAAGTTTCTGGAATTTTTGATCACTCCTCATTGTTATATGAGGTGAAAGCGATTCTAAGAAGATCCGATCAGAAGTAGGAGGAGACTATGCAGCAGCCATCGCACCGCTTCCTCAAACACAATCAGGGAAGAGAGGAGCTTTCTTCCCGTCATCAAGATTTTATTGAGAAAGCTAAAGCAACGGCTCGCAAACTCGACAGTATTGGACATCTTGGACCTGAAGCGATTGTCGCCTTTGTTGACGGAGAAATGGATACAAAGGCAGCGCATCGTGTACGAGTACATTTGGTG
This sequence comes from Corynebacterium sp., assembly GCA_034091885.1. Taxonomy (GTDB): domain Bacteria; phylum Actinomycetota; class Actinomycetes; order Mycobacteriales; family Mycobacteriaceae; genus Corynebacterium. The sequence goes on along the minus strand of JAXFXA010000075.1, from coordinate 944 downwards.
CATTGCGCTGAATGTCGTAACGAGATTCTTAAACAACGTGGCACCGCAGCGTGGGTGCGCGAAAATGATGGCAGCATTCATATGCGAGCCTCGCAAGACTTGGTTGAACGTCTCACCAGCATTGCCAATGCCGAAAACGCCCGTGTATCCATGCAATGCGGGGAAGCTGAGGAGCTCGAGTACGAACAATCGCCCGAGACTTTCCTACACAAACTTGAACTGGTACTTCGGGCGATAAAACATAATCCCGATAGAAAATAGTAGAGTAAGACCCGTGTTCTCCTCTATCGGCTGGTTTGAAATTTTCCTCATCGCGCTGCTTGGACTTGTCATTATTGGCCCCGAGCGGCTGCCAGGGGTTATTGAAGATATTCGTGCCGCTATTTTTGCCGCCCGCAAGGCGATAAATAATGCAAAAGCCGAGCTTAATGGGGAATTTGGGGAATTGGGTAAGGAGTTTGATTCCATTCGGCAGCCATTGAGTCAAGCAGCGGAGTGGGGTCGCATGGGGCCGAGAGGTCTTATTACTAAAGCACTTTTTGATGGCGACGATTCCGCACTCCAAGGCTTGAACTTTGCCTCCAACCTAACCCAACCCGATCCAGCTCAACCCAATCCTGCTGAACCACAATCAGCACAGTCTCGCCCGCAACAGATACAGGTGGAAACATCAGACTCGGGGCTTCGTGCTCCCAACCTTCCACAGCCTTCTGGAGAGCCGAACACTGGGAAAAACTACGGGGGCGGCGGATTTTCCTGGGCTGACATCACTTAAAAAGGACCCGGACCCTTACCGGTCCGGGTCCTTAAACAATGAGTGAGTGGCAACTAGTGTGAGGTTACCCCTAGTCCCAATGGTTTACCGGCGAGAGAGTCACGTCGAACTTTTAGCTTCGTGGCAATCGATTCGATTTCACGGCTAGCCGGCGCAGAAGCATCAGCTA